>USKE01000109.1 GCA_900555165.1 uncultured Porphyromonadaceae bacterium
CTTCTCTCCTTTCCTTTAACGTTGCCGTCTCTGGTTTTCCACTCTTTGGCTGACGTTTCATACTCCGTGAGGAGTCTGAATCGCCGTGCTCGTGAATTGTTCTTGGGTTTGAGATTTTTTGACCTGCGTTTCCTCACCTTTCGGTTCGGATGAGCAGGTCGCTCGTTTGTATTCCAATATGTCAATGTGCTCCTTTTTTGAGTGGAGAATAACGGATTCGAACCGTTGACCCCCTGCTTGCAAAGCAGGTGCTCTAGCCAGCTGAGCTAATCCCCCGATCAATAAACGAAGAAGAGGTTCCAAGCGCCGTGAAACTTTTAAAGTTCCATGTCTCGTTTTCCGTGGCCGGGTTGAAGACTGTAAGGCCTGCGGCCACATGCCCCAGATACAGTTTGCCGTCGGCCGAGGCCACGACGGTCCACAGACTGTTGTCGGGCCAGCCCTGAACTGTCGATGTGTTGAAATGCCTGATCTCCCCCGTGGCCGGATCGAGACGGTCAAGGCCCGAAGTGTATGTGCTCACCCATACCTTGCCGTCGGGGGCCGGCGTGGCATCGGTAATGCCGTTGCTGGCCAGTTGTCCCGGCTCGGGACCGTCGCTGTAATGCGTCACCTCGTATGTGTCGCAGTCAAGGCGGTCAAGGCCGTTGCGCTGTGTGCATATCCACAGATAGCGCCCCTGACCGTCGGCGGTCAGACGCTGTATCTCGTCGGCGGCCAGGCCGAGTTCGCCGCGGTCGAACCGCCTGAACGATGTGCCGTCGAAACGGTTCAGCCCCGACTCGGTGGCCAGCCACACAAATCCTTTATTGTCCTGTGCGATGCTGAGCACGTAATTGTTCGAGAGGCCGCTGCCGCTGTCGAAATGCAGCAGCTGCCCTCCGCCACGCGCCGTCATGGCACCCAGCGCCACGGTCACCGCAATTGCCAGCAGATATTTCACTCGTTTCACTCGCATAGTGCAAATTTAAGCATTAAAATGACGAAAAACCAACCACAAAGGCCCCGGGAGGTGTTAATGACCGATTTCACACCCATGATTGACGAAAAAACAACTTGCGCTCTTGTCATCGTATACTTAAATTTGCCGGTGAAAACCTGATACCGCCCTGACCGGCCCGGCCGGGGCACCCTGTTGAATCTGATATCATAATTCTTTTATCCTTAAAATTCATACCACACATGCGAATCCCATTGTTAGCCTTCGGTCTGTCGCTCGCCATCTGCCTGGGCGGGTGCAGTGACGACAACGACCGGTGGGAGACCGTCGACGGCAAGTCGCCCGAACTCAACCTCGAGTCGACACTTATGGCCGCCAGCACGGGCTCATCCTTTACCATCAAAGGCACGGTGGCCGACGCCGACGGTATCGCCGACATCACCCTGCGGTGTCCCGGACTCTACCTCGACAAGACCATCGACATCATCGCCATCTACGGCGAACCCCTCAAGACCTACAACCTCGAATACACCGTACCCGTCGACGCCAAAGAGGCAGGCGACCTTTTCGAGATTGAAATCACGGTGCATGACGTGGCCGGACAGAGCGTGACCCGCACCGTCACCGTCGACCTCAACGGCGACACCGAGGCGCCCGTCTTCGCAGTGGCTCCCCCCGCACAGGCTCTGGTGGTGCTTACCGACAAGGCCATATTCCAGCTCGGGTTCACCGTCAAGGATAACGGCGCCCTGGCATCGGTCAAGGTCGACATACCCGAAATCGACTGGCACGACGAAGTCACCGCATTCGACCCCGAGGGGGAATGTGTATATGCCCGCGACATCGAGCTCCCCGCCGCAACCGCCGAATACACCATGACCGTCACCGCCACCGACTCGTGGAACAACTCGGTCACCGCCACATCGGCCGTCACGGTAGGCGACCCCCCCGACTATCCGCGCATGTGGCTCGCCGATGTCAAGACCGCCGCCGAACTCAACAGCGACGTAATGGGCGTGCCCATGCTCATCGACCGCACCGAGGCCTATAAATACGAGGCCCGCTATTACAACGAGAAGGCCGGCACGGAGATATTCTTCCTGCCCCAGCGCAACGACTTCAATCCCGTGCGTTTCGGCATCGACCCCGACGACGTGACACGCCTCTGCGACGACCCCGCCAAATCGCGCCCCTTCGTGCTTGACCAGGCAGGCGTCTACTACCGTTTCACACTCGACCTGCTCACAAAGAGCTACACCCTCGACACCTATACCGTGGCCGAGGCCGTCGACCCCGTGCCGCATGAGTTCGGCTCGATGACGATGGACTTCCATCAGGACGGCTCGGAGTTCGTGGAATTCTGGTTCGGCTACACTACCGACGGACCCACGGCCGTGTCGCGTTTCGTGCAGGATCCCGCCAACCCCCACCGCTACTGGCTCCCCCCGCCCCCCCCCCTCCACGCCACACAGCCTCGCCGAGCCTATCCAGCTCAAGGCCGGACGCCACTCGGGTTTCATCATCCACAACTATCACTCTGACGGCTGGTGGAACTACTGCACCTGGCGCGCCGACGACGAGCAGGATCCCGAGACCGTGGACTATTACGGCAACTATACCAACCCCGAATGGCACGGCAAGCGCGGCGACGACAAGTGGTTCAAGCCCGCAATCCCCGCCGACGGCCGCTACCAGCTTTATTTTGACGCGCACCTGGGCCGCGCCCGCATCGTTCCCGTCAACTAAGAGGCTGTGTAAAAATAAATGTTAACGTTCCATTTTTAAACAGCCTCATCCTTGAATCCATCACCAATGAAACAGTTCATAATCTCATTATGCCTCTGTCTGGCGGCCTTCGGCGCATACGCCCAGATACAGGTCAGCGGAACAGTCGTCGACCAGGATGGCGAACCGCTCATCGGCGCAAGCGTGCTGGCCGGCAAGTCGACCGGTGTGACCACCGACATCGACGGCCACTACACCATACAGGCCGATCCCAAAGGCTCGCTCACATTCTCGTATGTGGGCTGCGAGCCGCAGAAAATCAGTGTCGACGGCCGCAAGACCATCGACGTAATCCTCAAGTCGAGCATGAACGCCCTCGACGAGGTGGTTGTCGTGGGCTACGGCGCCGTCAAGAAAAGCGACCTCACCAGCTCGATCTCGACCGTCAAGGGCGAGAAGATCACCGAAGTCACCACCGGCAACCCCATGGACGCCCTCCAGGGCAAGGTGAACGGCGTGCAGATTTCGTCGGGCGGCGGCCCGGGCACTGCCCCAAAGGTCATCATCCGCGGTATCACCACGGTCAACGGCAACTCGCCGCTCTATGTGGTCGACGGCATTCCCATCGGCACCGACATAAACTTCCTCAACACCGGCGACATCGAGTCGATGGAGGTGCTCAAAGACGCCTCGTCGAGCGCCATCTACGGTACACGCGGATCTAACGGCGTGATCCTGGTGACCACAAAGAAAGGCTCGGAGGGTAAGACCCGTTTCACTTTCGCCGGGTCGGTAGGTTTCCAGACCCTGAAAAAGCCCTCTATCGCCGGAGCCGGCGAGTATGAGCAGGCCTACAAGGCACGCTATACCAACGACGGCCGCCAGCCCATGTGGAACAGCCCCATGTCGGGATATACCGACGCCGACGGCACCGACTGGTGGGACCAGGTAATCAACAAGACCGCCCTGGTGCAGAACTACCAGCTCTCGGCCTCGGGTGGCACGCAGAATTACACCTACAACCTCAGCGTGGGCTATTTCCGCAACGAGTCGCAGTATGACTACGGCTACTGGGACAAGCTCAACATCCGTCTCAACACCGAGTACAAGTTCAACAAATATGTGTCGGCCGGCCTCGACCTGGCGCCGCGCACCGAGAGCTGGGACGACACCCCCGGTCTCTTCGGCTCGATCATCGCCATGGACCCCACCACTCCGATCTACCGCCCCGAAAGCGAATGGGACCAGAACCCTCTGAACAACTTCCAGCGCAGCTACAACAACACCGTGCACAACCCTGCGGCCAACGTGGCACGCTCGAACGCCCACTCGCGTGAGTTCGGCATCTTCCTCACCCCCTACCTCAGCATCACCCCGATCGACGGCCTGGTGTTCCGCACCCAGTTCGGTTTCAACGGCCGTTTCCGCCGCACCGACGACTTCTCGCCCAAGTTCTCGATGGATCCCCTTGAGCAGAACGTCACCAACAAGGCCAGCCGCAAGATGACCCAGGCCACCGACTGGAACTGGACCAACACTCTGAGCTACATCCGCACCTTTGCCAAAAAGCACAACCTCACCGCCATGGTAGGTTTCACCGCCGAGCGTTTCGCCGACTATGACGTTTACGGCTCGCGCGAGGCAATCCCCAGCAACAACCCCAACCTGCACGAAGTGCACGCCGGCACGCTCAACCAGAACTCTGACGGCAACACCTCATACAACTCGCTGCTCTCATATCTGGGCCGCGTGATGTATAACTTCGACGGACGCTACTACATCACCGCCTCGGTACGTGTCGACGGCTCGTCGAAATTCGCCAAGGGTAACAAATACGCCACCTTCCCCTCGGTCAGCGGCGCATGGCGCATCAGCAACGAACCCTTCATGCGCGAGCAGGATCTGATCGACAACCTGAAACTGCGTCTGGGCTGGGGCCGCGTCGGCAACCAGAACATCAACTCGTCGGCCTACCTGACACTGCTCGACACCCGCGACGTGGTAATCGGCGGCGTGCGCGTGCCCGGCACATCGATCTCGTCGGTCGGCAACAACAAACTGCGCTGGGAGACGGTAGAAGACTTCGACTTCGGCGTTGACCTGAGCATGCTCAACTCGCGTCTCGACCTCACCTTCGACGTCTACCGCAAGAAATCGCACGACATGCTCTACGAGAAAGAGAACATCCTCGCCCTGGGCTATCCCAACTGGAACGGCGCCGTGACCATGAACATCGGCAAGATGCAGGCCACAGGCTGGGAACTCTCGGTGAACTGGAAAGACCGCGCCGGCGAGCTCGGCTATTCGGCCGGCGTGAACCTCTCGGGCGTGCGCAACAAGGCCATCAAGCTCAGCGGCGACGGCCCCATCCTCTCGTCTGACTTCCACATGGACAAGATCGTGCGCAACGAAGACGGCGCCGAGGTAAGCCGTTTCTACGGTTTCGTGGCCGACGGCCTCTTCCAGAACTGGACCGACGTCTATGCCCATACCGACGAGCACGGCAACCTCATACAGCCCAACGCACGGCCCGGCGACATCCGTTTCCTCGACCTGAACAACAACGGCGAGCTCGACGACGGCGACAAGACATACATCGGCCGCGGCTACCCCAAGCTGATGCTCGGTTTCAACATCGCCCTCAACTGGCGTGACTGGGACTTCTCGACCAACTTCTACGGCACCTTCGGCAACGACATCTACAACACCTCGCGCGAGCGCTATTCGGGTGCCGGCGGCGAGAACTTCATGGGCGGCGTCATCGACAAGGCCTGGCACGGCGAGGGCACCTCTAACGACATTCCGCGCCTGTCGGTCAACGACCTCAACCAGAACTACAACCGCGTGTCAAGTTTCTATGTCGAAGACGGCTCGTACCTGCGCTGCAAGATGATGCAGGTGGGCTACACCCTCCCCAAAAAGCTCATGCGCGGCACTTCGCTCAGGCTTTATGTCTCGGCACAGAACCTCTTCACAATCACCAAATACTCGGGCATGGACCCCGAGCGTCCGCAGAACGACGGCGGCGCAATCGCCACCGGCATCGACTGGACCTCATATCCCAACCCCCGCACATTCCTCTTTGGTGTAGACTTTAAATTCTGATACGGAAAATCATTATGAAATTCAAAAAACTGCATATCGCGCTCATGGCGGCACTGGCCATCGCACTGCCGTCGTGCAACGACTTCCTCGACGAGGATGTGCGCGGACAGGAGAACCTCGACACCTACTTCCAGGGCGCCGAAGACTCCGAATCATTCATCATGGGGTGTTACGGCTCCATCACCGAATACACCTGGTGGAAAATCGAGCGCATGTGGGTGCTCGCCGACATGTGTACCGACGACTACTGGATGGGCAACACCGGACAGCCCCAGGAAGAATATATCTCCCTGGCACACTACCAGGGCGTAGGCCAGTCGAACGGCAGTATCTCCGACTTCTGGCAGTACCGCTACAAAGGCATCCTGCGCTGCAACATCGCGCTTGACCGCATCCCCTCGGTCGACATGGACGACAAGCTCAAACGCCGTTTCATCGCCGAGGCCAAGTTCCTGCGCGCCTACTTCTACTTCGATCTGGTGAAGAACTTCGGGGGCGTGCCCCTGGTGACAGGATTCCTCATGCCCCACGAGGTTGAGGGAATCACACGCTCGAGCGTGGAAGAGTGCTACGCCTTCATCCAGAAAGACCTTTCCGAGGCCGCTCCCGACCTCCCCACGGCCGCACAGCTCACCGCCACAGAGGCCGGCCGCGCCACCTCAGGCGCCGCAATCGGCCTGCTGGGCAAGACACAGGTCTACAACGGCCAGTTCACCGATGCCGTCAAGACCCTCGGCCCGCTCGTCAGCTCGGGCCAGTATGACCTGATGCCGAGTTTCGGCCAGGTGTGGAACGTAGACTACAAGAACAACCGCGAGTCGCTCTTCGAGGTACAGAACACCTACGACGAGACCTACAAGCTCGGCGGCAACATCCCCATGATCAGCGGCAACCGCATGAGCGGCGACATGGACGGCTGGGGATGGGGCGTACCCACCTCTGACCTGGAGAACGCATTCCTGGCCGCCGGCGACACCGAGCGCCTGCGCTGGACCATCATCAAGAACGGCGACTTCACCGTTGCCGGCGAAGACAACCTGGCAGGCCTCGTGGCCAAGCAGGGCAACCGTAACGGCGACGGCTCGTATCACATCGACGCCGCTAACAACAAGTCGCGCCGCGTAAGCCGCAAGCATTACCTCCCCTTCGACAAGCGCGGTGCCAAGTTCGGCCAGGAGAGCATGTCGCAGCTCAACTACATACTGCTGCGCTATGCCGACGTGCTGCTGCTCTACGCCGAGGCCTGCAACGAGACCGGCAACGACGGCGAGGCACGCATGGCACTTAACAAGGTGCGCAAGCGCGTGGGCCTCGACGAAATCACCGCATCGGGTGCCGACCTGCGCAAAGCCATCCGCACCGAGCGCCGTCTTGAGCTGGCCACCGAGGCCCAGCGCCTCTACGACATCCGCCGCTGGAAGGCAGACAACGGCAAATCGGTCATGGCCGAACTGTTCGGTCCCGACGGCTCGTTCGTGAAGTACAACACCGGAGCCGACGCCGATATGTACGAGAAAAACAACCAGGGCGAACCCTCCGACAAGGGTACACGCTTCTCTGAAAGCCGCGACCTCCTCTGGCC
>USKE01000110.1 GCA_900555165.1 uncultured Porphyromonadaceae bacterium
AGAGTTTTCACTCAGTCACATAGCCCGCTATGCTCCTTTGCTCAAACTCTGAATACGTCTCAAATTTGCGGCCGGAACGTTTAACATTTATTTTTAAACAGCCTCTTGTGCTGCTGTATGACATGTCGCGGATTTTTGCTAAATTTGCAACTTGAATGCGTTTATCGCGTGAATGCGTAACGTTTTAACCCCGAAATATCTACACGAATCAACTGAAACAGCATAATGGCACAGCAAGACGACGTTTTCAAGAAAATAGTGTCCCACGCCAAGGAATACGGCTTTGTGTTCCAGTCAAGTGAAATCTACGACGGCCTTTCGGCAGTCTATGACTACGGTCAGAATGGCGTGGAGCTCAAGAACAATATCAAACGCTACTGGTGGGAGGCCATGACCCTGCTCCACGAGAATATCGTGGGCATCGACTCGGCAATCTTCATGCACCCCACCATCTGGAAGGCATCGGGTCACGTCGATGCGTTCAACGACCCCCTGATCGACAACCGCGACTCTAAGAAACGTTACCGTGCCGACGTGCTCATTGAAGACCAGATCGCCAAATACGACGAGAAGATCGAGAAAGAGGTGGCAAAGGCCCGCAAGCGTTTCGGCGACTCGTTTGACGAGGCGCTCTTCCGCCAGACCAACCCCCGCGTGGCCGAGACCGCCGCAAAACGCGAGGCCCTGCACACCCGTTTCTCAGAGGCCATGAACGCAAACGACCTCGACGGCCTGCGCCAGATTATCCTTGACGAGGAGATCGTCGACCCCGTGAGCGGTACCCGCAACTGGACCGAGGTACGCCAGTTCAACCTCATGTTCAAGACCGAGATGGGTTCTACCGCCGACGGCGCCATGACCGTATATCTCCGCCCCGAGACCGCCCAGGGCATCTTCGTGAACTATCTGAACGTGCAGAAGACCGGCCGCATGCGCATCCCCTTCGGCATCGCGCAGATTGGCAAGGCCTTCCGCAACGAGATCGTGGCACGCCAGTTCATTTTCCGCATGCGCGAGTTCGAGCAGATGGAGATGCAGTTCTTCGTGCGCCCCGGCACCGAACTCGAGTGGTTCAAGAGCTGGAAAGAGACACGTCTGCGCTGGCACAAGGCGCTCGGCCTCGGCGACGAGAAGTACCGCTACCACGACCACGAGAAACTGGCGCACTATGCCAACGCTGCAACCGACATCGAGTTCCAGATGCCGTTCGGTTTCAAGGAGGTAGAGGGCATACACTCACGCACCAACTTCGACCTCTCGCAGCACGAGAAATTCTCGGGCAAGAACATCAAATATTTCGATCCCGAGCTTAACGAGAGCTACGTGCCCTATGTGATCGAGACATCGATCGGTGTTGACCGCATGTTCCTGTCGGTTCTATGCTCAAGCTACGAGGAGCAGAAACTCGAGGGGGGCGACGAGCGTGTGGTGCTGCATCTGCCCGAGGCCCTCGCCCCGGTGAAATGCGCCGTGATGCCCCTGGTGCGCAAGGACGGTCTGCCCGAGAAGGCACGCGAGATTGTGAACGACCTCAAGTTCGACTTCAACACCCATTACGAAGAGAAAGACTCGATCGGCAAGCGCTACCGTCGCCAGGATGCCATCGGAACCCCCTTCTGCATCACAGTCGACCACCAGACTCTCGAAGACAACACCGTGACACTCCGCGAGCGCGACTCGATGGAGCAGACCCGCGTTTCGGTCGACGACCTCCACAAGCTCATCCACGACCGCGTTTCGCTCAACTCGCTGTTGCGCAAACTCGGCTAATCACCATAAAAGAAAATGAAAAAATCACTGATCATAACCATTGTGTGCGCCGTGCTCGTGGCGTTCCTCTTCGCCGGGGGATGTTCGGGCTACAACGGCATGGTTCGTTCGCAGCAGGCTGTAGACAAGCAGTGGGGCAATGTCGAGAACGCTTATCAGCGTCGCGCCGACCTTATCCCCAACCTCGTGAACACCGTCAAGGGGTATGCCGAGCATGAGTCGCAGGTGCTTGAGACCGTTACCGCCGCCCGCGCAGGCTACGACAACGCCTTCGAGGCTGTCAAGGCGCTCCCCGCCGACTCGGCCAACATCAACAGCCGCGCCTACCGCCGCGCCCAGGATCAGCTCAGCCAGGCCGGCCGCCTCTACATCAACGCCGTGCACGAGGCTTATCCCGACCTCAAGGCAAACGAGAACTTCCTCGACCTGCAGGCTCAGCTCGAACAGACCGAAAACCGTGTCGCCACCGAGCGCAAGCGCTACAACGAGGAGGTCGAGAAGTATAATGTCAAGGTGATGTCGTTCCCCAACAATCTGCTGGCATCGATGTTCGGTTTCAACAGCCGCGAGATGTTTCGTGCCGAAGAAGGGGCGCAGTCGGCTCCCAAAGTACAGTTCTGAGATACATGAACAGATTTGTAACAAAAACCCTGTCGATGGCCGCGCTGGCACTGACTGTCGTGGCCTGTAATGACGACGACAGCCAGGATTCGGTCTGGGACCGCTACGCCGACTGGCGCGAGGCCAACGAGGCCTGGTTCGCCGAGCAGGAGGTGAAGACCAACCCTGACGGCACACCCTTCTATACGCGCGTGTCGCCGGCATGGAATCCCGGTGCCGTTGTGCTCATGCACTGGTATAACGACCGCGCCGAGACCGATGGGAACCTGGTGCCCATGCTCACGTCGCAGGTCTCGACACGTTACATCGGTCATCTCTATGACGACGAGCCGTTCGACTCGTCGTACAACGCCACCGGCGGCATATTCACTACCCGCGTGACCGGTGTGGTAGAAGGGTGGCAGATTGCGCTGATGAATATGCGTGTCGGCGATTCCTGCCAGATCGTCTTCCCCTATCAGCAGGGTTACGGCGGTTCCCAGCAGGGTAAAATCCTCCCGTATTCGGCACTGCGTTTCAACATGCGCCTGACCGACATCCCCGCCTACGAGATCCGCTGACCAACTGTCCATTCCTTCTCTTGAAATATCACAGCGCCGCACTGAATTGTCAGTGCGGCGCTGTGGTATTTCAAGACCGGTGGTTTGGGAAGATATGAATGAGATCCAGAGAGAGACTCAGCCGATGGCCGATTTCAGGCGCGACAGGAACGACTGTTTCAGTTCTTTGAGGTGCACGTAGGCCTGCCCGTCGTCTTTCGAGAGAAAGACTATCGAGTGGGGGAGCACTATGGCTACGGCCTCGCTGAATTCGATTATCGCGTGGATGTTCCCGATGGGCAGACGGTGGAACGGCGATGATGCATCGACCGATCCGAGCACAAGCTCGTTGCCATCGATTTCGATGTCTGTTTCGGGAGGGAGCTGCTCGAACAGCAGGGGTATGTTGAGTTCGTCGGGCGACTCGGGCCGCTTGCGGTATCTCTTGTATATCTCGTCTATGGCTTTTTTCTGAATCATCGGTCATTGCTGGTTTAAGGTGGTCGTGATGTCGTGTCGCCCGTTAAGGGGGATACGGCTGGCGGCCGCACAGATTACAGGGTTATTGAAGACCACGGCCAATTGCACTGTTTGGGAGGGGCTTCGCCGTGAGAAGGCATGTAATGATGGTTCTCTCAGTGTTGTAAACGCTTTGACAGCGGGGATTGTTGCAAATGTAATAAAAAAGTGCGCTATATACAAATTGAAATGTATACAGCGCACTATAAATATTTCTATGTCTCACATGCCGGCGTGGCATGGGGAACTGTGAGATGTGCACAGCCGTATATTCATATTCATGAAGGGGTGAGGCTGTGGGGGTGGAATTTCACTCTTTTTTCGGTAAATGCCGTATATGCGTCATTTTGCCGGCACGATCGATATGGCATAGCCGCCACCGGTGAGGGCATCGAGTTTCAGGGTCGATTTTGAGTTTACTTTACGTGTCGATATTGTATAAGGGTTCTTGCCTGTGGGGTCGTCGGCATAGATGGTTGCCTCATACTTGCGGCCGGGGTCAAGGAAGTCGAGCGAGATGGTGCTCTTGCGCGGTGTCTCGCCGGCGGTCGAGCCTACGAACCAAGAGTCAGAGTTCTTGTCTTTGCGGGCGATTGTGACATATTCCATCGGTTCGGCCTCGAGGTATACAGAGCGTTCCCACTCTACTGGCACGTCCTTGATGAACTGGAAGGCATCCATGTGTTTCTGGTAGTGCTCGGGGAGATCGGCGGCCATCTGCAGGGGCGAGTAGAGGGTCACATAGAGTGCCAGCTGGCCGGGAATGGTCGATTTGATCTGATAGTTGTTGTTGGTGAAGGTGCTCAGGTCGAATTCGAAGATACCGGGTGTGTAGTCCATCGGGCCCCCCTGCAGACGGGTGAAGGGGAGTATCGAGGTGTGGCCCGGATTGTTGCCACCCATGGCCTGGTATTCTGTACCGCGGGCCGACTCGTTGCCGATCAGGTTGGGCCAGGTGCGTGCCAGACCTGTGGGGCGTGTGGCCTCGTGGGCGTTGACCATGATCTTATGCTTGGCGGCCTCCTGCACGGCATAGAGGTAGTGGTTGTTGAGCCACTGCGAATAGTGGTGTTCGCCGCGGGGAATGATGTTGCCCACATAGCCCGATTTCACCGAATTGTAGCCCATGTCGTTCATGAGTTGGTAGGCCTTTTCGAGGTGACGCTCATAGTTGCGCACCGACGAAGATGTCTCGTGGTGCATCATCAGTCTGATACCTTTCTCCTTGGCATAGCGGTTCAGTTCCACGATATCGAAATCGGGGTAGGGGGTCACGAAGTCGAACACATAGTCTTTCGACTGGCCGAACCAGTCTTCCCAGCCTTCGTTCCAGCCTTCAACAAGAAGCTGGTCGAACCCGTTCTCGGCGGCGAAGTCGATGTAGCGTTTCACGTTCTCGTTGTTGGCCGAGTGGCGTCCGCTGGGTTTGGTCTTCGAGTAGTCGGTCTCGCCGAGTTTTACCGAATACACATCGTCGGTGTAAGCCCATGAGCCTTTGCCGGTAATCATCTCCCACCATACGCCCATGTATTTGACGGGCTTGATCCATGAGGTGTCCTCGATTTTAGAGGGTTCGTTGAGATTGTAGATCAGGCGCGATGCCAGGGTCTTGCGGGCGTCGTCTGTGACCATGATGGTGCGCCAGGGGGAGTTCTGCGGGGTCTGCAAGAACCCTTTTTTGCCCATGGCGTCGGGGGTGAGCCACGACTTGAATGTCATGGTGGTGTCGTTTAGGTTGAGGTGCATCGTGGGGTAGTCGACACATGCGGCCTCGTGTATGTTGAGGTAAACGCCGTCGTCGGTCTTGAGCTGGAGGGCGGTCTGTACACCTGTGGTAGAGAATTTGCCGGCCGATGCGTTACCGTCGCTTTCGGCGGCAGCTGCGGCATAGTCGTCGCGCAGGGTGCTGAGGCGTGACTTGGTGTAGTTGTATTCCTGGGTGTCATAGTCGCCGGGAATCCACCACATGGTGTGGTCGCCTGTCATGGCGAACTCGGTGTCCTCTTCCTTGATCACGAAATATGTGAGATGCGGCTGTGCCGGAAACTCGTATCGGAAACCCACGCCGTCGTCGTACACGCGGAAACGCACGGTCATCTCTCTGTCGAACTCGGGCTGGCGCAGGCGCACCGCCATCTCGTTGTAGTGGTTGCGTATCTCGGATTCCTCGCCCCAGACGGTCTTCCAGGTCTCGTCGAACGTGGTGGTGTCTGTCCCGGCAATCTCGAAACCGGTGCGGAGCTGAAGGGCGTCGGCTGCGGTCTTGGCGCCGGCCTTGGTGAAGTCGTTGCGCGAGCTTTCCGAATCGAGGGTCAGACCCAGGCGCGAGGGTGCCACTACCTGTTTACCCTTGAAATCGAGGTTGTACGACGGAACTCCTCCTTCGAGCAGCTCGAAATTGAGCACCAGCTGCCCGTTAGGGCTGGTGATGGATGCGGGTGCGGCCATGGCGAGTGCCGGCATGACGGCCGCAGTCATAAATGTAAGTAATTTCATTATTGCAAGAAATTGGTAATGCAAGATGGCTATAGATTTCATGGTCACGGATGTCCCTCGGTATTCGGGGGTTAAGACGGCACCGGGAGAGCGTGCCATGGTCTGACAACTTGATGTAAACTGTTTACAAATTTATGAAAACTTCTGAAAACTACGACATTCAAATTACCTAAAAAGCGTTAACTTTGCAGAAAAGATACGCCCGAATATGGAACAGAATCAGGAGCTGAGAAACGCATGGGAATTTGTGGAGCATACCGGAGTGAGCATTTTCCTCACTGGAAAGGCCGGTACCGGAAAGACGTTGTTGGCGTTGGCCTCTGCCTTGAAACAAGCCGGCACGTATAAACAGATACTTTTGGCCCGTCCGATCGTCGCTTTGGCGAATAAGGATCTCGGTTTCCTTCCGGGTGACGAGAAGCAAAAGGTCGCTCCTTATATGCAACCTCTATTCGATAACCTGAACGTGATCAAGACTCAGTTTGCCCCGGGTAATCCCGATGTCCGTAAGATCGACGATATGCAGAAGAACATCCAGTTGGTGATCGAGGCGTTGGCCTTTATCCGGGGTCGTAGCTTGTCCGAGACTTATTGTATCATCGATGAGGCCCAGAACCTCACGCCGCATGAGATCAAGACGATTATCACCCGTGCGGGAGAGGGAACGAAGATGGTCTTCACGGGAGATATCCAACAGATTGACTCCCCATATCTAGACGCCCAAAGTAATGGCTTGGCCTATATGATCGACAAGATGAAAGGACAGGACTTGTTCGCCCATATCAACTTGATAAAAGGCGAGCGAAGCGAGTTATCTGAGTTAGCGTCAGATCTTTTGTAATTAAATATAGGGAATTGAAGATTGAAAATAAACGCTTATGTGAAGCTTGATTTTTAATCTTCAATTCTTAATGATTAGTCATTTACACTCGGGCAGACATAAATCTTCCGGAAACTACCTTTATAGGAAGGGTCTCCCATATCTTTGATCTCATTCAGATGTTGTTTAAGATGGGCGGTTTCGCCGTGCTTTTGTAATTCCCCGTCGTTTTTCCAAGTTTCGGCGATAAAGAATTCGGTGCTATCGGTGAGGGACTGGTACATGCCGTAGTCGATACATCCCGGTTCCAGCAACGTGCTTTCCTTGCATTTCAAGAATGATTCCTTTAAGGCGGAGACACATTCGGGTTTTACTTTCCGTTTGATATTCAGTACGACTTCCATGGATTCTTTATTGCTTCCTCCATTCGTGCAACCGGATAGAGCGATTAATACGCAGGCCATTGAGATAAACACTTTCTTCATGATAGATTGTTTTTAAGTATTTGATACGACAAAAGTAATGAATTTTTGATCTAAACACAGGAATCGAACATCTGATATTAAATTA
>USKE01000111.1 GCA_900555165.1 uncultured Porphyromonadaceae bacterium
CCATGGAGGGGCTCTATGACGGTTCGTGCGGACAGTCGCTCGTCGGATTCGGCATCCTTGCCCCCGAGAAAGATCGCATGGACCGCAGCCAGAATCCGATGCTTTTCGAAATCGCCATCCCCAAGGGTCTGTCGATTCTGGCCAACCACGACGCCGACTCGTTCGTACCGGGCATAAACGACCTTATCGAGGGGCGTGAGATTACACCGGCCGGCGACACCATCTCCACCGTGAGCTACGCCGAGCGCATCGCCATGGGACGCGAGGCCCAGCAGGCCCTTCGCGACTACGAGGCGGCCGCAAAAGCCGGCGACCCTGCAGCGCTCGACGCCGCGAAAACGCGCCTCGACCGGAACTTCAAATATTTCGGCTACGGATTCCTCTCGTCACCCGACGAGGCTATTCCGCCGGTTGCCATAACCTTCTACGCATTCCGCGTGATGGTCATATTCGGCGGCTATCTGATGCTTTTCTTCATGCTTATGCTCTGGCTCAGCTACCGTAAGCCCGTGCATATCGAGAAACGCTGGCTCGCAATAGTGGGTCTGCTCACCATACCGGTGGTATGGATTACCAGCGAGGCCGGATGGGTCGTGGCCGAAATGGGGCGCCAGCCATGGGTAATCGAGGGACTGCTGACACGCAATGCCGCCGTCAGCGCAATCCCCGCCTCATCCATACAGCTCACCTTCTGGCTGTTCGTGGCAATCTTCTGCGGCCTCATTGCGGCAGAGATCTCAATCATGAGCCGCGAGATCTCGAAAGCGTCGAAACGCGACATGCTCGCGCCGGAGACCGCCGGAGAATACAACAACTCACCGTCTAACACTAAAAACGACTGATTGACATGGAAACCTTACAGATATACTGGTGGTTCGTGATTTCCCTGCTGGGCGGACTGCTGGTGGCCCTGCTTTTCGTGCAGGGTGGGCAGACATTCCTGTTCTCATGCCAGACTGAGGAACGGAAATCGCTGTTTGTCAATGCACTCGGACGCAAATGGGAACTTACGTTCACCACGCTCGTCACATTCGGCGGCGCATTCTTCGCCTCGTTCCCGCTCTACTATTCCACAAGTTTCGGAGGGGCCTACTGGCTCTGGATGCTGATTCTCTTCAGTTTCATACTGCAGGCAGTCAGCTATGAATTCCGCACCAAGCCGGGCAACATCTTCGGCACGAAGACATACGACGTGTTTCTGTTCGTAAACGGCTGCGTGGGTTGTGTGCTCCTGGGGTGCGCCGTAGCCATGCAGTTCTTCGGCGCCGACTTCGAGGTATCACGCCAGAGCATCCTCGACCCCGGCTCGCCAGTAATCTCGGTGTGGAACAAAGCTCACGGTTTCGAAGAGATATTCTCGCTGCGCGGCCTTCTTCTGGGCCTCACGGTGCTGTTCCTGGCCCGCACGGCAGGTGTGATGTTCTTCTATCAGAACGTGAACGATCCGCGCAGGAATGACTTCCTCAAGCGCGCCAAGGCACGCATACTCATCAACGGCGTGATATTCGTGGTACTGTTCCTGGCGTTCGTGGCTGTCCTGTTCCTTGCCTACGGATATGCCCCCGATGCCGACGGCCACATCCGGCCCGTTGCCAACAAATATTTCTGGAATCTCATTGACCTGTGGTGGATAGGCGGGGCTTTCGTGCTGGGCGTCCTCATGGTGTTATATGCAATAGTGCGCTGTGTGATGTCGACCGATTTCCGCAACCAGGGTTTCTGGTGGATGTCGGCAGGCGTGGTGATCGTTGTCACATGCCTCTTCTGCATCAGCGGCTACAACAATACGGCCTATCTGCCGTCGGTTACCCACCCCGACAGCTCGCTGACCATCGCCAACAGCTCGTCGACCGAGTTCACCCTCCGTGTAATGGCTTGGGTGACATGCCTTCTGCCTGTCGTAATCGGTTACATCGCTTACGTATGGCACAAGCTCACCTGCCCCGCCATCTCGGCCAAGGAGCTTGCCGAGTCTGACCATAATTATTGATACATCTCCGGATAAATACACCGGGCGCCGTGACTCATTGCGAGACACGGCGCCCGGTGTATTTAGTAAAATATTCTGTCTGGGAGATTATTTAATCACATACCCTGCGTTGCGGAAAGCGTCGCTGATGCGGCCTACATGATCGGAATCGAGCGTCTCGAGTTCGAGATGGAGCACACACGAGTTCACCTGGCTTGCTCCGGCAACACGCTCGTGGTTCACGGAAAGCACGTTGGCGCCGTTGTCGGCCACAATCTGCAGAACACGCGACAGCGCGCCCGGCTTGTCATCAACCTCAAGCTCGAACGAGCAGATGCGGCCGTTCTTGGCCAGACCACGGGTAATCACGCGGTTGAGGATGTTCACGTCGATGTTGCCGCCTGAAACGAGACACACTACTTTCTTCCCCTCTACAGGCAGATGACCGTACATCACGGCGGCCACAGCTGTGGCGCCCGCGCCCTCGGATACGAGTTTCTGTTTCTCGATAAGGGCAAGGATGGCTCCGGCAATCTCGTCTTCGGTAACGGTGACAACTTCGTCCACATATTTGCTCACCAGCTCGAAAGTAAGCTCACCGGCCTCCTTGACGGCGATACCGTCAGCGATTGTCGACACCGAATCGAGATGCACGCGCTTACCCTCTTTTACGGCCTCGTACATCGAGGGGGCGCCGGCGGCCTGCACGCCATAGACCTTTATGTCGGGGCGCAGGGTCTTCACGGCAAACGCCACACCGGCAATGAGGCCACCTCCGCCGATAGGAACCACGACGGCCTCGACATCGGGCATCTCCTCAAGTATCTCAAGACCGATTGTGCCCTGTCCGGCTATCACCAGGGGGTCGTCAAACGGGTGCACGAAGGTGTAGCCGTGCTTGTCGCGGAGTTCGATGGCCTTGGCATAGGCGTCGTCATACACGCCCGGCACCAGGCATACCTCGGCGCCGAGGCGCTTTGTAGCCTCGATTTTCGAGATGGGAGCCCCTTCGGGCAGACAGATCAGCGACTTTATGCCGCTGCGGGTAGCGCTCAGTGCCACACCCTGTGCGTGGTTACCGGCCGAGCAGGCTATCACGCCCTTGGCTTTCTCTTCGGGCGTGAGCTGCGAAATCTTGTATGCGGCACCGCGCAGCTTGAATGCGCCGGTGTATTGCAGGTTCTCGGGTTTCAGATAGACGTCACAGTTGTCTGACAGGTTTGTCGGACCTATGATCTTGGGGTGACGCGCAATGTCGCGAAGCACCATCTGGGCGCGGTATATCTCGCCGATGGTAAGCTCTTTGTTTTCCATAAGGATGAATTTAATGTGACGTATGTAATTTATGTAACTTATGTAATTTATGTAACTTATGTGGCTTATGTGGTTTGGGGGGATTGCGAGAGGCGCGCGTGCATGGCTGCGGCGGCATGGCGGCCGTCGCCCATGGCCAGGATGACAGTGGCACCGCCCCTGACGATATCGCCACCGGCGAAGAGCATCGGCATGGTGGTCTCAAGGTTCTCGTCGACCTCGAGTGTGCCGCGACGGGTGACCTCAAGCCCCTCGATCGAGTCGGGTATGAGCGGGTTGGGCGACACGCCAACACTTACGATGACCTCGTCTATAGGCATCTCCACGATGTCACCCTCGACAGGCACCGGCGAGCGGCGCCCCGAGGCGTCGGGCTCGCCGAGTTCCATGCGCTGCAGGCGCATGGCCCGCACCCTACCCTCGCTATCGCCGAGGTATTCGACAGGATTGTGAAGTGTGAGGAATTTCACCCCCTCCTCTTTGGCGTGATGCACCTCCTCGACGCGGGCGGGCATCTCGGCCTCACTGCGCCGGTAGACGATATACACCTCGTCGGCGCCCATGCGGCGCGCCGTGCGACAGGAGTCCATGGCGGTGTTGCCGCCGCCGATTACGGCCACGCGCTTGCCGCGGAGTACGGGGGTCATCCAGCCGGGACGCCCGGCGCCCATCAGGTTCACGCGCGTAAGATATTCGTTCGACGACATGACGCCCCTGAAGTTCTCGCCCGGTATGCCCATGAAACGGGGCAGACCCGCGCCCGAGGCAACGAAGACGCCCTTGAATCCGCGGGCCAGCAGATCGTCATAACTCAGCGTCTTGCCCACGACACAGTTGGTCATGAACTCGACGCCCATTCCCTTGAGGGCGTCGATTTCTACGTCGACAACACTGTTGGGCAGACGGAACTCGGGGATGCCGTACTTCAGCACGCCGCCGATTTCGTGCAGCGCCTCAAAGACATGCACTTCATAGCCGCGGCGTGCCATGTCGCCGGCAAACGACAGCGACGCCGGACCCGAACCCACGACAGCCACCTTTATGCCGTTCGAGGCCTCGCGCACCGGTACGTCATCGGGCGCCACGCCTTCGGTGCGGGCGGCGTTGGCCGTGTCGGCGGCAAAGCGTTCGAGATAGCCGATGGCCACCGGCTGTTTCTTCATTTTATTGTAGATGCACCGGCTCTGCATGTCTTTGCCCCCGGCGCCCCCCCGCGGCCCCCCCCCGCCGGCAGCGCCGAAGTCTCGCGCAGGGTGTCGGCGGCCAGACGGAACTCGCGGCGCTCGATGTTCTTGATGAATCCGGGGATGTTGATTCCGACCGGGCAGCCTGTGACGCACTGCGGATCCGGGCAATCGAGGCAACGGGTGGCCTCAAGCACCGCCTGGTCGAGCGTAAGCCCCTGGTTTACCTCCTCGTTGTTGGTCACGCGGTAATCGGCCGGGAGCGACGGCATCTGGCAGCGCGGTATTGCGGTGCGTTCCTTTGCGGTATGCGCGCGGCGCAGTTCATCGCGCCAGGCGGCGTCGCGGGGTGATATGGTTTCCATATTCTGGTTCCTTTCTGACTGGTTAGTTTATAGGACGCATGCGCATCATCATCTCATCAAAATCCACCTGGTGGGCGTCGAACTCGGGGCCGTCGACACAGACGAACCGCGTCTTGCCACCCACAGTCACGCGGCAGGCGCCGCACATGCCGGTGCCATCGACCATCACGGTATTCAGCGACGCCACGGTGGGCACCTCGTAACGTTTCGTGAGCAGGCTGACGAACTTCATCATGATGGCCGGCCCGATGGTCACCACCATATCCACCTGCTCGCGGTTGATTACGGCCTCGACACCCTCGGTAACGAGTCCCTTGGTGCCATACGAGCCGTCGTCGGTCATAATCACGACCTCGTCTGACCAGCGGCGCACCTCATCCTCAAGAATTATCAGCTCTTTAGTGCGGGCGGCAAGCACCGAGACCACCCGGTTGCCCGCCTCCTTCATGGCGCGGATTATAGGCAGCAGGGGTGCCACGCCAACGCCGCCGCCACAGCACACTACGGTACCGAACTTCTCGATATGGGTGGCGCGACCGAGCGGCCCCACTACGTCGTGAAGATAATCGCCCGGCTCTTTGGCGCAGATCATGCGCGTGGAATCACCCACCGCCTGCACAACCAGGGTGATTGTGCCGCGCGCGGTGTCGGCGGCAGCGATTGTGAGCGGAATGCGCTCACCTTTCTCGTCGGCGATGACGATAACGAAGTGCCCGGGGCGGCGCGCCTTGGCAATCATAGGCGCCTCGACCACAAGCTTGACTACTTTTTCCGAAAAATGCTCTTTCTCGATTATTCTGTTCATCAGTAAACCGGTTTCATTAACCGGGCAAATTTACTGAAATAAAACCTACCCCCCAAATTTCTTTTACTGTTGCTTAACAGCATCAGCACCCCGGCCTATGCGCCGGGGATGTAACGTATGTGGCGCATGTGATTTATGTGACGTATGTGACTTATGTTGCTTATGTAACTTATGTAATTGGTGCGGCGCCCACATAAGTCACATATATCACACTGTTGCCGTTAGAAACCGCGTTGCTGGCGGCGTGCACGGCTCATAGCCTCTTTTATGCCGCCTTCAGCTAAGAATTGTGCCTCAAGTGTTTTCAGCACTTTTGCGAGCATGGCATCCATCTGGTGAATTAGTGTAAGCATTATATTCGCCACGGTTTCGTTTGTGCGTGCCTCACACTTGTCAACATATTCACGAGGGTCGTTATGGGTACGGCTAAAATTTCTCACACTAACTGTACGCGTATCATCTTTGCCCCAGATTTCATGTTTATGCTGGCGCAGGTAATCGGCATAATCCTCAGCAAGCTCTCTTGCAGAGCCACGGGCCACCCCAACCAGTTTTATACACATTTCAGCCGATACGGTGCTGTCACTTACCCCCTCTACAATATTTTGCTTGCATGACCGTGCCGCTTGCCTCATCTGGTCTATCGTGCGCGTACCCGGTTGAAATGCACGGTTAATGAACATCTCGGTGACATCGCATATAATCACCGATTTCCGGTAAACGCTCCAATTGGAAAGGTCACCGGATATTTTCAAAAACTCGTTCATTTCAATATTGATTTTAGTTTGTAGCACTAATAATGAGGCATTTGCAAATATAATGAATTTATTTTACAGCCAAATATTTTTGTGATAAAAATTTATGCCGGTTGGGCCATGTGGCTTATGTAACTTATGTGACTTATGTGGCTTATGTTGCGCACGCCACCGTCACATACGCCACATAAGTCACATACGTTACATAAGTCACATTCCCCGCCTCGACACCGGTAAGCAAATTGCTGTAAATAGCGTGGGTTTGTAATCTTTTTGCAAAAATTTATGCGATTTGTTTGATGGTTTGCAAAAATATCTTTAACTTTGCGGCGCAATTAGGTAAACAACAGGTTTCACATACAGCCGCCACGGCGCGGTACAATTTGACCATTAGATAAAAAAGATGAAAACCCAAGAAGTCATCGCCGACCTGAGCCGACGATTCCCCAACGAACCAGAGTATCTCCAGGCTGTAGAGGAGGTAGTATCGTCTATCGAAGATGTATACAACGAGTACCCCGCCTTCGAGCGCCAGAATCTTATAGAACGTCTCTGCATACCCGACCGCATCTTCTCGTTCCGCGTTTCCTGGACCGACGATGCAGGCCGGGTTCGCACTAACATGGGGTACCGCATCCAGCACAACAATGCCATCGGCCCGTACAAGGGGGGCATACGTTTCCACTCGTCAGTAAACCTGTCGATTCTCAAGTTCCTGGCCTTCGAGCAGACCTTCAAGAACTCGCTGACTACCCTCTCGATGGGTGGAGCGAAAGGCGGCTCTGACTTCTCGCCGCGCGGCAAGTCTGACGCCGAGGTTATGCGTTTCTGCCAGGCTTTCATCCAGGAGCTGTGGCGCCATATCGGGCCCGACACCGACGTACCCGCCGGCGACATAGGCG
>USKE01000112.1 GCA_900555165.1 uncultured Porphyromonadaceae bacterium
CGTCCAGACCAACGGCTGGGGGGTCCCCCCCGAGCCCCTGCCGCGCCTGTTCGAGCGGTTCTATCGCGTCGACAAAGGGCGCTCGCGCCAGATGGGTGGCACCGGTCTGGGGCTGGCCATCGTGAAGAACGCCGTCATCTGGCACCGTGGCACCGTGGCAGTCGAGAACCGTGTGGGTGGCGGCCTGGCCGTGACCGTGAGCCTGCCGCTGGCCTGACAGCAATGGGAGTGATGGGAGCTGTGGGAATAATGGGCATCATGGGAGTTATGGGAGTTATGGGCGCCGGTGCCAGCTGCATACCCACCACCAAACTAAGCTCCCGGCCACCCCATTATCCCCATTATCCCCATTATCCCCATAACTCCCATAACTCCCATTACTCCCATAATTTCCCAGCCCCCTCATTTAAGCTTTTGTTAAAAGTTTTGCAACATTTATGAAACAAGCATAGGGTTACTTTGTAATAACAAATAAACATACCCTGTTTCATATATGGAAATACTGTTTCTATGTGTTGTGATATTCCTCTTTCTGCTGGCAGTATTTGACCTGTCGGTGGGGGTGAGCAACGATGCCGTGAACTTTCTTAACTCGGCCATCGGCTCAAAGGCCGCCTCTTTCAAACGCATACTCGCCGTGGCCTCGATAGGCGTGTTCATCGGCGCCGCCATGAGCAACGGCATGATGGACATCGCACGGCACGGCATATTCCGGCCAGAGCAGTTCTCGTTCTACGACCTGATCTGCATCTTCATGGCCGTGATGGTGACCGACATCATACTGCTCGATGTGTTCAACACGCTCGGCATGCCCACGTCGACAACCGTGTCGATGGTTTTCGAACTGTTAGGTGCCACTTTCGTGGTCTCGCTTATCAAAATGGCCTCTGACACCACGGGCCTCGGATTCAACGACCTGCTGAACACCGAGAAAGCACTGTCGGTGATTCTCGGCATATTCCTGTCGGTAATCATAGCCTTCTTCTTCGGCACCGTGGTGCAGTTCCTTACACGTATGATCTTCTCGTTCGACTACCGCAGCAAACTGAAATGGAAGATCGGCATCTACGGCGGCATCTGCGCCACGGCCATCGTATATTTTCTGCTGATCAAGGGCACTAAAGACCTCACGTTCATGACCCCTGAGGTCAAGGCCTGGATTGCCGCTCATACCGCGCTCATAATCACGGGGTGCTTTGTCGGTTTCACACTGCTGATGCAGCTGCTGCACGCGCTGGGCGTGAACGTGCTGAAAGTGGTGGTGCTGATGGGCACATTCGCCCTGGCCATGGCTTTTGCCGGCAACGACCTGGTGAACTTCATCGGCGTGCCGCTGTCGGGACTGGCCTCGTTCCAGGATTACGCCGCTAACGGCGGGGGCGACGCACACGGTTTCCTGATGGGTTCGCTCAACGGGCCGGCCAATACTCCGGTGTGGTTCCTCATCGGCGCCGGCCTGATAATGGTGGGGTCGCTTGCCACATCAAAAAAGGCGCGGAAGGTGGCGCAGACCGAAATCGGCCTGGGCAGTCAGAGCGACGGCGACGAGATGTTCGGCTCGTCGCGCGTGGCCCGGCGCCTGGTGCGGTGGACCATCTCGGCACTGTCGTGGGTACGCCGCGTCACACCGCCGCGTGTGCGCCGCTGGTTCAACCGCCGGTTCGACATGTCGCAGATGACAGTCGAGAACGGTGCGGCCTTCGACCTTGTCAGGGGTTCGGTGAACCTGGTGCTTGCCGGCGCGCTCATCGCCGTGGGCACCTCGCTCAAGCTCCCGCTTTCCACCACCTTCGTCACCTTCATGGTTGCCATGGGTACTTCGCTGGCCGACCGCGCGTGGGGCCGCGAGAGCGCCGTCTTCCGCATCACCGGCGTGATTTCGGTAATCGGGGGCTGGTTCATCACCGCCGGCGTGGCTTTCGCCGGAGCCGGAGCGATAGTGCTGCTGATGCACCTGGGTGGTCAGTGGGTGATGTTCGCCCTGGCCGCCGTGACCATAGTGCTGATAATACGCAGTCACCGGCGTTTCAACCGCAAGGACGCAGAGACCCAGGGCGACACCCTCTTCCAGACCATCCTTGAGACCAAAGACCCGGCCGACGTATGGCCTCTGTTCCTGATGTACCTCACCGGATCCCAGGAGAAGTTCCTGGCCTCGGCCGCCGACAGCTACTCGAAAATGACCCGCGCTTTCGTGGCCGAGGATCTGCGCACGCTCGACAAGACATCGCGCACGCTCACCAACTGGAAACGCGACCTCAAGAACGCGCGCCGCAAAGAGACACTGTGCCTGCGCCGTCTGCCCCGCGAGACCGCCATCGAGAAAAGCACCTGGTTCTACCTGGGCAACAACTGCTGCATGTCGGTGCTATACAACCTGAGGCGAATCAACGAGATATGCAAAGAGCATGTCGAGAACAACTTCCTGCCGCTGCCCCCGCGCTATGTCGATGACTTCGAGGTGATAAGCGGCCGCGTCGACACACTCTTCGCCGACATCCTCGCCCTGGCCGACGCGCCCTCGACCGAGACCGTGAACCTGCTGCGCCGCCATTGCGACGAAATCAAAGACGTCATCTCAGACACCACCCACAGCCTGCACGACCATCTGCGCGAAGGTGACCCCGCGGCCATGTCGGTGCTATACGTCTACCTTAACATGCTCCAGGAGACCCAGGAGATGGTATCGTCACTGCGCAAATACCTGCGCTCGTTCGCCAAGATGCGCGACATCGGCTACTCGGGACGCCCCGACCGCGTCACTGCCGCCACCGTCTGACCCCATATGATACCGGCAAGCCCCGGGTGGCGCTACACCCGGGGCATGCAAAGGTTCCTAATATAATGTGGCTTACGTTCTACATCATTTCCACAATGCAAAGTTACAACAGCCCCGGCGCCCGGTCAATACCCAAAACTGGGTAAAAACAGGGGTGAAACCGACATACTGACGGCATCAGCGGGCAATTGCCGCAACAAACGACAGACAATATACCCGAATAAAATCAGAAAGCGCTGTGACCCCTCCCGGGCAATCACAGCGCCTTCTATCTTCATATCACTACTTTTTTTTATCACATTCTGGCTATGGCCGGCGTCACAGACAACCGATTGTCACAAAATTATGCAACATCCCCGGCTCATCAGTTAATCCATATTAAGAAATGCCCTGAGCGGCGCCATTCCGGCAACAACGGTTCGGCGCCCATGCCCCGTCAGATAAGGAATCACAGTGTGGGGCTGGTTTTTTCATGTTATCAAGGTTTTCGGCAGGATGTTCAACCTGAAGATTCAAAAGAATCGGTATCGGGTACAAAATTAATACCCTTCCCGTGGAACGCGAAGGGCGTATTTCGTCAAAAAAGGGGTGTGATTCTTTCACCGGGCGCGGGAACGGACGGTTTTCAGCCGCGCGGTGTGGCGGCATCAGCCCAGATCGCCGAGCAGGACCTCGCGCTTGATCTTGCTGAGGTGCTGTTCGGTTATGCCGAGATAAGAGGCGATAATCTTCGATGGCACCAGCCTGAAAATCTCTTTCCAGCGGGTGTACAACCCGCTCCTGACAAGCGCGCGGTGTATGTTGTCGCCGTCGGTGACATCGTCGGGCGCCTCTATGATGTCAGCGTTGCCCGACATGTAGCGCGTCAGCTGGATTAGGCGCGTCTTGGCGTCGCCGCTGAGCAGGCGGTGACGGCTTTCGTTGTAATAGAGCTGGTTCTGATGCATGCTCATGATCCACAGCGAGAACTCGTGCGAGCGCTCAAGCATCTCGTCGAAATACTGCCGCGGTATCCTGAGCAATGTCGTGGGGCAGCATGCCTCGAAACGGTAATACGACGGCTCATGCCCGTAATAGCAGTGGAACGACATCAGCACCGTGCCGGGGAGGGCGAAACCGGCGGTCTTCTCGGTGTTCTTGTCGAGGTAAGTGCCGCGTATCAGCCCGGTCTTGACGATGTAGATGTTCGGGTCGAACACACCGGCATCGATCATCGGCTCGTAGGTATCGAGCGCGATGAGCGTCCCCCCGGCCAGAAACTCTTCCATAGTCTCGGGCCGCAGACGATAAGTTGCCTCAAGCGCCAGCAAGCGGCTGAGGTGGCTCAAATCCTGTGTTTCGTTGTGCTTCGCAGGCATGACATTGCAAAGATATGCAATTTTACGCTTTCCACAGCGCCCTCGCGACTTTTTATAATCGTTTTATCACATCTTTCGGAAAAATTTCCGGCATCGTTGGGCGCCAGAATCGGCCGAACCGTTGAATCTTAACAATTATTAACAGGGGGGGGTAAAAACTATACATTTGTTGATACCGGCTCGGCAAATAATATGTAATTTTGTCGGCAACAAATTGTATGGTGCCGCGTCTTTATGGTAACGAGGGCGTGTCAAAATTCCTCGAATTGTAGGGACATGCCTTTGGCATGTTAGATTATCCCATTGTTAACCAGCCAAACATCGCAAAGCGATGTCCCTACAAATCAGACGAGAACCGGATTCTGCAACACCCTCCCAGCATCATCAACGACGCCAACACACAAAGCTATGAAAGTCTTCCATACCATCGCATTGCTTACAGCCCTGCTCACCCAGGCCGCAACGGCACTCGGTGCCGGGTTCAAAGTTTCGGGCCGGGTGGCCGACAAGTCGGGCCAGCCTGAGATGTACGCCACAGTGAGGGTGTTCACCCCTGCCGACACGGTGAAACCCGCGGCCTACTGCGCCACCGACACAGCCGGCGCGTTCTCGCTCGCGCTCCCCGCCGCCGGAAAATATGACCTGACCGTGGCCGCAACAGGCCGCGAGCCGCTGAAAAAGCCGTTCGAGGTATCTGCCGCCGCGCCGCACGCCGACCTGGGCACCATTACCCTGGGCGACGGCAACGTGAACCTCGACGAGGTCACCGTGACGGCCATGCGCCCGCTGGTGAAACGCGACATCGACCGCCTGACCTACGACGTCAAGGCCGACCCCGAGGCCGGGGCATCGAACCTGCGCGACATACTGCGCAAGGTGCCGATGCTCACCGTCGACGCCGACGGCACCATACGCATCAACGGCCAGACGAACTTCAAAATCTACAAGAACGGACGCCCCAACAACGCATACTCGAACAACGCCAAGGAGCTGTTCGCGGCCATACCCGCATCGAGCATAAAAAAAATCGAGGTGATAACCGCCCCGGGGGTGCGCGACGACGCCGAAGGGGGTTCGACCATCCTCAACATCGTCACCGACTCGCAGACAGCGGTGAAAGGGGTGCTGGGGCAGATCGGAGCCAGCTACTATTCGGCATCGTCAGCGCCTATACTCAACGGCTACCTCACCTCGCAGATCGATCGCGTCACATTCAATTTCTACGGCAACTACGGCTACCATCCGCGCTCGCGCGCCACCAAGGGGCATGAGGAGACCGACCTGGTCTATACCGAAAGCGGCAACCGCATGCACTCTACCTCTGAATACTCGTCGGTGACCCAGAACGGATTCTACGGCGTGGAGGCGTCGTGGGAACCCGACACCCTGCGCCTGCTCACTCTTGAGGCCTCGGGGTGGAACTACAGCCTCTCTGACGCCAGACAGCGCGACACATCCACGCTCACCGCAGCCGACGGCTCAGTGCTGCAGCAGTACACCATGATTCCAGACCCGAAAATCAGGAACAGCCGGTTCGTCTTCGACGGCGCGGTGAACTACCAGCGCATGACCCGCCGCCCCGACGAGGCCATCACCCTGAGCTACAACATCTCGGCATCGAGCAGCGACAACCTGCACCACAACCGCTACACCGACCTCACGGGGTGGACGCTCCCCTACACCGAGACCGTGACGTCAGGCCGCACATATTATACCGAACAGACCGTGCAGGCCGACTGGACCCGTCCCTACTTTACGAAACTGACCCTCGACATGGGCGCCAAGGCCATATTCCGCCGCAACCACGCCATATCGTGGAGCGAGTATGTCGACGCCTACAGGACTTCTGACGACTTCATCCACCACACCACGGTGAGCGGCGCCTACGCCGACCTGCGCGGCAAGTTCGGCAAATGGATGGTGCGCGGCGGCGTGCGCTACGAATACTCGTACCTCTCGGCGAAATTCCTTGACCGCACCGGCTACGGCGACGAGGAGCGCCCCGACTTCCACCGCAGCATAAACGACTGGGTACCCACAGCCTCGGTGATGTTCACCCCCAGTGACGCCCATTCGCTGAAGGCGTCGTACCAGCGTTCGATCCGGCGCCCCGGCATATCATACCTCAACCCCGCCGTCTCTGTCGGGCCGCAAACCGTCAGCTACGGCAATCCCGACCTGGAAAGCTCGGCCTACAACAGCCTCAACCTCGAATACCAGTACATGGGGTCGAAGATCAACTGCATGCTTTACGTGAGCTACGACTTCAACAACAACGGCATCGGCCCGGTGCAGTGGGTCGGCGCCGACGGGCAGACGCGCTACTCTACATACGCCAACGTGGGCAAGACCCGAGAACTTACCATATCGCCCTGGGTCGGCGGCATGCTCGGCGACAAGACACGCATCAACTTCGGATTCAACGTGGGGTATGAGCGTCACGAACAGCCCACGCCCGTCGCGGGTGATGCTGTGATGGTCACCGTCTCAGGCTCGCGCTGGTGGTGCAACCCCTACTGGTACATCCAGCAGCAGCTGCCCTGGAAACTGTCGCTAAGTTTTAACGGCAGCTATTGGTCAGGCACCCAGCAGGACGCCTACACATATTATTCACAGCCCTTCTGGGACTGTATGTACTACAGTTTCTCGCTGTCAAGAGGGTTCCTGAAGGATGACCGTCTGAACGTCAGGCTCACGGCCACAAACCCCTTCGGACCCACCGGCAATGAGTCATACAACCACATGACCACCCCCGAATACAGCCGCGTGCGCCACTCGTGGAACTCGGCGTCGCGGTCGTTCACCATAAATGTCTCATGGCGTTTCGGCTCGCTCAAGGCCAGCGTCCGCAAGGCCAACCGCACCATCTCGAACGATGACGTCATGGGCGCCGCCAACGCAAAATAACGCGCACATCAGTCGGCATAAACAGACAATCCAAAACAGGCAGACATACACCGACATAAAATACATATCACTCAAGACAGCATGCGCCGGACTCCGCGAGGAACCCGGCGCATGCCATATCAATGGGAAAACATGTCAGAATGTATTATGTACGGGTATTCATTGTAGGGTCGCTACACAATGCTATTAACATAACAGACGTGGGCGTCTGAAAGACGCTGATTTCTTCATAACCGGGTACGCCGCA
>USKE01000113.1 GCA_900555165.1 uncultured Porphyromonadaceae bacterium
AATTACCGCGCATACAACCCGTGCCGCGATGCCGCCTACATAGCGTCGCTTAACGGCCATGTCAACACCCTGCGTGGCGAACTCGCCACCACCGCCGCCGCACTGGCCGCCGCTGAGGCCCAGCTCCCCTGCCCCGAGGCAAAAGCCGTGCCGTGCCCCGAATCCAAAGCTGCGCCGATGATGTCGACGGTACGATTCACCATCAATTCCGCAAAGATCTCTGACGAGGAGATGGTGAACGTGTTCAACACCGCCGAGTACCTGAAAGCCAATCCCGACGTGAAAGTGCTCATCAAGGGGTATGCCGACAAAGACACCGGCTCTTCAGCCTACAACATGGCACTCTCGCAGCGTCGCGCACAGGCCGTGTATGACACCCTGACAAAAAACTACGGCATTGACGCCAGCCGCCTGGCCATCGACGCCGAGGGCTCTGACAGCCAGCCTTACACCACCAACAACTGGAACCGCATCGTCATCTTCGTGCCGGGCAACTGACACGTCACCTGACCCGCAACATCAATTTCTCAAAATGCCATAAACCGGAAAGGTCCCTGTGTCGTGAATGACACGGGGACCTTCATATGTCAGCAGACTGTATTTAACAGCCTGTCGTCGCGTCTGAATCAGAACAGATAGGCGGCTGTGATGGTCCAGCAACGGTTCTTACCGTTGTAAAGGGCATTGTCGGCCGAGGCTGCCTTGGTGATACCGATGCCGTATGAGGCGGCAAGCTGTACCTTCTCCACGAACTGCAGGCCGAAACCTACGTTCCAGGCAAAATCAAATTTCTTCTGGTTCCAGGCGTTGTCGATATTCTGTTTCGAGAGCAGGAACGAGAAATCGGGGCCTGTAGTGACGAACGGAGTCACGATTTTACCCACCACAGGGATGTTGATGCACCATTTGAAGTTGAGGGGGATGTCGATGTAGTCACGGTTGAACTTGGTCTCGGTCGTGGCGGTCTGTCCCGTGGCGTCAGTGGCGTCGCCTGAGGTTACATATCCGATTGTGTTGCGGCGCACATAGAGCACCGAGAGATCTGCCCCCACACCGATGATAGGCACCGTGAACTGCCCCATGATACCACCGGTGAAACCGGCACGGTTGTCGGAATGCATTACATCTTCATTGAACTTGAGCTCATTGATAGCGACACCGGCCTTGATACCGAATTTGAAACCGGCACCCTGGGCCGCGGGGGCCACACTCATGGCCGAAATGGCAACTACCGCTGCCACAAGCACTTTTTTAAACAGTTTCATAGGATTGCTATGTTTAGTTATTGAGATTACTGGGGGTATAACTGACTGCCTGCGTTGACAGAGGTGTCACTTATTGCCACAAAGGTAGGCTTTTTATGCCAAAAATTCCAATAATTTGAAAAATTTCGTAACTTTGAACAAATAAATCAATATGGATCAGACACAGCACCTTGCCCTTGAAGAGAAAATCGTCGACATGCTGAAGACGGTTTTCGACCCTGAAATCCCGGTCGACATCTACAATCTCGGCCTGGTTTACCGCATTGACCTTACCGACGACGGCGACCTTACCGTCGACATGACCATGACCGCCCCGTCATGCCCCATGGCCGATTTCATCATGGAGGACACCCGACAGAAACTCGAATCAATCGAGGGCATAAAGTCAGTGACCATCAACCTTGTGTTCGAGCCTGAATGGACCAAAGACATGATGTCTGAAGAAGCCAAGCTTGAACTCGGGTTTCTCTAAACCGGCGCCAATACTCCTTATTATAAATAATGGACCAGCAGAAAAAACCGGTATATTTCATCTCAGACATGCACCTGGGAGCACGCTATCTGCAGCCGGCCCGGGAATACGAGGCGCGCGTGGTCAGGTTTCTCGACTCGATTGCGGGCAAAGCCTCAGAACTCATCATGCTCGGCGATGTGCTCGACTACTGGTATGAATACCGCACAGTGGCTCCGCGCGGGCATCTGCGCTTTTTCGGAGCGCTGGCACGTGTGGCCGACAGCGGAGTGCGCGTCACCTGGTTCCGTGGCAACCACGACATATGGCTGTTCGACTATCTGCGCGACGAGATTGGTATAACCATCGAAGACGGCACCGTGCTGCGCGAGATCTTGGGGCGCAGGTTCATGCTGGCGCACGGTGATGGCGTCGGGAAAACCGGGGCTGGTTTCAGGTTCATCCGCGCCATGTTCCGCAACCGGTTCCTGCAGGTGCTTTATTCGGGCATCCACCCGCGGTGGACCATACCGTTCGCCCACCGGTGGTCGGCATCGTCACGCGACTTCCAGAAATATGAGGAACCGGTCTTTGACCCCGCCACCGACCCCCTGCTGGCCTACTGCCGCCGGTACGACGCCGAGCATCCGGGCGAGGTCGACTATTTCATTTTCGGGCACCGCCATGTCATGGCCGACGAGCCTGTAAACGCATCGGGCGCACGCATGATAATACTCGGCGACTGGATTACACATTTTTCATACGGGGTTTTCGACGGCAACAGTTTTTCACTTGAGGTTTTTGACCGTTAAATGGCAAATAGTAAGCCGAGATATTTGATTTAACTATTTTTAACAATAAATCGCCTCAATTGGGGATTTATTCACATCTATTTATCAACCAACATCATACAGCATCATACACCCGCGCTGAGGGGCCGTTCGGCCGATAAACTATGCCGTAAAACATATAAAAATATTTTGTGGGCGAGGCTTTTATGTCGACCTTTGCATCACAAACCTAAAACAATCTTTTTTACCTTAGAAATTGTACCTATTGGAAACCAATAAAAAGGCGCTTAGTGATAAGCGCCTTTTTATATTTCATCACATCGGATTTATATTTTATCACATCCGATTTATATTTTATTATCAAAGGCCATTACTATCCCCACCGGGCACATACCTTACATCAACCATCATAGAAAGGGGGCTTAAAAATACAGGTATTCATTGTAGGGTCGCTACATGTAGCGACCGCAACCAGTTGACAATCAACAATCCGCCAATCGTTCTGGCGGTCGCTACATGTAGCGACCCAATGCTATTAACTTAAGGCGCAGTGGCGTCCGCAGGACGCCGATTTCTTCATAACCGGGTACGCCGTAGCCCGCAGGGCGGAGGTGTGCCCGGATTTGAATCCCGACTGCACAAGGGCGTCCGGAGGACGCCGATTTACACATGATTATCTCAGAAACTGCAGTCACTGACAGAGATATGTTGAAAATATATGTAAATCGGCGTCCTCCAGACGCCCCTCCCTTTGTGGAAACCATAACCGGGCACACCTCCGCCCTGCGGGCTACGGCGTACCCGGTTATGAAGAAATCAGCGTCTTTCAGACGCCCATATCTGTTAAGTAAATAGCATTGTGTAGCGACCCTACAATGGATACCTGCGCATTACGCATATCTTCGCGCTTTTATTTCTCGGATATTATACCGGACAACAATACTTAAAAATATATGCTAAATGGCCAATCAATATAACTTCATGTTAAAAACTCATATAACGGTTATAAAACAGGCCGGAGAGTTGTATTTCGTGACAAAGTTTTTATTAAATTTGCGGGTATGAATCCCGAGGTGCGGCAACCTGACCGGGCAACGGCCCACTATTGGCGCACCAAGGCATATAACCTAAACAAATTAGTGGGTATAAAATTCAAAACTCACCGCCATGCAAAAGCAAATCATCGAGTGTGTGCCTAACTTCAGCGAAGGGCGCGACAAAAATGTAATCAAGGCCATTACAGATGCCATCGAAAAGGCCGCGGCGTCCGACGGCACAAAGGTCAAACTGCTTGACGTCGACCCCGGCGAGGCCACAAACCGCACCGTAGTGACATTTGTCGGCGAGCCTGCCGCTGTGGTCGAGGCCGCATTCCAGGGCATCCGCAAAGCCGCCGAACTGATTGACATGCGTCAGCATCACGGCGCGCACCCGCGCCAGGGAGCCACAGATGTGTGCCCCCTCATACCCGTGAGCGGCATCACCCTCGTAGAGTGCGCCGAACTCTCGCGCCGTCTTGCCGAACGCGTGGCCACCGAACTTGGCGTGCCCGTCTTTTGCTCCGAGGCAGCCGCATTCACCCCTGAAAGGAAAAACCTGGCCGTGTGCCGCCGCGGCGAATACGAGGCGCTGCCCGAAAAGATGGCCTCTGAGAACGAGGCACCCGATTTCGGCGACCGCCCCTTTGACGAGGATGCCGCCCGCACCGGCGCCACAACCATCGGCGCACGCGATTTCCTCATAGCCGTGAACTTCAACCTCAACACCACCTCGACCCGCCGCGCCAACGCCATCGCCTTCGACGTGGGCGAGAAAGGGCGCCCCAAACGCGAGGGGGGCAAGCCAAACGGCAAGCCGCTGAAAGATGAAAACGGCAAGACCATAATGATTCCCGGCACACTCAAAGGCACCAAGGCAATCGGCTGGTATATCGACGAATACGGTATAGCGCAGGTGTCGATGAACATCACCGACATGAACACGACGCCGCTGCACGTTGCTTTTGACGAAGTGACACGCGCCGCCGCCGCACGCGGCATCCGCGTAACCGGTACTGAAATCGTGGGCCTGATACCCAAACGCGCGCTTGTTGAGGCCGGCCGCTATTTCCTGCACAAGCAGCAGAGGTCGACCGGTCTGCCCGAATCAGCCATAATCGACATGGCCGTGCGCTCTATGGGTCTGAGCGAACTCCGCCCCTTCGTGCCCGAGGAAAAAGTGATTGAATATCTGCTTGACGCCGACAAGAAGTCTGAGAAACGGCTCACCGACATGACGCTCACCGCGTTCGCCGACGAAACGGCATCAGAGTCGCCCGCACCGGGCGGAGGCTCGATAGCCGCCTACATGGGCGCGCTCGGCGCCGCGCTCGGCACCATGGTTGCCAACCTGTCGGCCCACAAGGCCGGATGGGACGAGCGCTGGGAACAGTTCTCGAACTACGCCGACGGAGGCCGCATGCTCGTTGACCGTCTCGTTGAGCTTGTCGACGAAGACACTGCCGCCTTCAACCGCATAATGGCCGCACTCGGCATGCCCAAGTCGACCCCCGAAGAGAAAGCTGCCCGCAACGAGGCCCTGCAGGCCGCCACGCTATATGCAACCGAGGTGCCCCTGCGCACCATGAAGACCGCCTACGAGGCCTTCGAACTGCTTGAGGCCATGGCCAACGAGGGTAACCCCGCATCGGTGAGCGATGCAGGCGTGGGCGCGCTTGCCGCGCGTGCCGCCGTGATGGGCGCCCAGCTCAATGTGAAGATCAACGCCGCCGGTCTGGAAGACCGCACACGCGCCGAGGCCCTCTGCGATGAGGCCGACGAGATCGCCACACTGGCCAATCTGCGCGAGCAGGAAATACTCACCATTGTAAATTCCATCATCAACAATGAATAACATAGATTTCAAGGCCGCGGTGGCCGAGGGCATCCCCTCGACTCTCCCCGAGGCACGCCCGTACGACCCCACGGTCAACCATGCGCCGCGCCGCAAAGACATACTCACACGCGAGCAGAAACAGCTCGCGCTGCGCAACGCCCTGCGCTATTTCCCCGCCGAGCTCCACGCCGCACTTGCCCCCGAATTCGCCAAGGAGCTGCATGACTACGGCCGCATCTACATGTACCGTTACCGCCCGACATACGAGATGAAGGCACGTCCCATCGACGCCTATCCAGCACGCTCGCGCCAGGCCGCGGCCATCATGATGATGATCCAGAACAACCTTGACCCCGCCGTGGCACAGCATCCGCACGAGCTCATCACTTACGGCGGCAACGGCGCCGTGTTCCAGAACTGGGCACAGTACCGTCTGGTAATGAAATACCTCTCGGAGATGACCGATGACCAGACACTGGTAATGTACTCGGGTCACCCGCTGGGGCTCTTCCCCTCGCACCCCGGCGCCCCGCGCGTGGTGGTGACCAACGGCATGGTCATACCCAACTACTCGAAACCCGACGACTGGGAGCGCATGAACGCCATGGGCGTGTCGCAATACGGCCAGATGACCGCCGGCTCATATATGTATATCGGCCCGCAGGGCATCGTGCACGGCACCACAATCACCGTGCTGAACGCCGCACGTGCCAATAAACCTGCCGGAACAGATGACATCAGCGGCATGCTGTTCGTGTCGTCGGGGCTCGGCGGCATGTCGGGCGCCCAGCCCAAGGCCGGCAACATCTCGGGCGTGGTGAGCGTGGTGGCCGAAATCAACCCCTCGGCAGTCGAGAAACGCCATTCGCAGGGGTGGGTCGACGAGGTTCACACCGACCTTGACGAGCTCATGGGCCGCATACGTCAGGCCATGGGCGCCGGCGAGACTGTCTCGCTGGCATACCAGGGAAACGTGGTGGATCTGTGGGAACGCCTTGCCGAAGAGGATATCATGGTCCACCTCGGCTCTGACCAGACCTCGCTCCACAATCCCTGGGCCGGAGGCTATTACCCCGTCGGACTCAGCTACGAGGAGTCACAGCGCATGATGGCCGACGAACCCGAAAAGTTCAAAGAGGCCGTTAAGGAATCGCTGCGCCGCCAGGTGGCCGCCATCAACAAGCTGGCCGCCAGAGGGATGTATTTCTTCGACTACGGCAACGCCTTCCTGCTTGAATCATCGCGCGCCGGTGCCGACATCATGAACGGTGACGGCACATTCCGCTACCCCTCGTATGTGCAGGACATCATGGGTCCGAAATTCTTCGACTACGGTTTCGGCCCCTTCCGCTGGGTATGCGCCTCGGGCGACCCCAAAGACCTGGAGGTCACCGACCGCATCTATGTCTATAAGGACGGCACCAGCGTGGGCAGCCTGGACACCAGGGACGCCGACGAGGCCAAGCTGTACGAAATGATGGTGGGCCAGTCCACCACCACGGAGTACTACCATCTGGACCGCCAGACCGCACCCCAGGATGATGTACTTCTGGAGGCCAAAGACCTGGGCCTGCACGGAATCTTCAAGCATGTCAACTTCCGGCTTCACCGGGGAGAGGTGCTGGGCCTGTGCGGCGTGGTGGGCTCCGGCGCGGAAGAGGTGTGCGAGGTGCTCTGCGGCGACGAGAAGCCCTCCTTCGGGGAAATCGCGGTCCGCGGCAGGGCCGTCCGCTTCCGCTCGCCCAAGCAGGCGCTGAGGGAGGGCATCCTTATGATCCCAAAGGAGCGCCTGTTTGAGGGCATCGTCTCTACCCTGTCGGTGGAGGATAACATTGCCCTGTCCAACGCCAA
>USKE01000114.1 GCA_900555165.1 uncultured Porphyromonadaceae bacterium
CGGTCTGATTCGTCACTGATGGCTACCGGTGGTGCGCAGCATGTTCCGGCGGCTGACGTTCCGGAGGATGACAGATATTCTTTTATCTGGTCGGCAAAGTGATGTGTGTTGACCACGATTAGGTCAATGTCGGGACGGCTGAATTTGTCAATGGCCCACTGCAGGGCCGGTTTCCCGGCTACAGGGGCCAATGCTTTGGGGTGTGAGTCTGTGAACGGTTTCAGCCTGCTGCCGATGCCGGCGGCGAAAATCATCGCTTTCACTTGACGCGGAGCTTTTTGCCCGGGGTAAGTTTCGATGTGGTCTTGATGCCGTTGAGGCGGCAGAGCTGTTTCACTGTGGTGCCGTTGCGCGATGCGATCTTGCTGAGGGTGTCGCCGCGGCGCACCGTGATGGTGGCGTTCTTTCGTGCGGAGGATGCTGTGGCCTTCGCTGTCTGGCGCGGACGCTCGGCCAGGTATTTCTTCTGATACTCGGCGTTTGCGGCGGGGTCGAAATTGCGTGCCTGTTTGTAGGTGCGCTTGTCGAACGTATAGGTGTCGGTGTGAACCGTCTGGTTGGCGAAGTCGAAGATAGCGGCCGGATTTATGGGGTAACCCATGAAACGGGTCTCGAAATGCAGGTGCGGGCCTGTGCTGCGGCCTGTATTGCCGCCGAGGGCGATCGGGTCGCCGGCCTTGACGTACTGGTCAGGTTTCACAAGGAAACGCGAAAGGTGCCCGTAAACGGTCTCGAGGCCATTGGGGTGGCGCACTATCACATAATAGCCGTAGCCTTTGCGCTCGAAGTTGGTGAGGCGTACACGGCCGTCAAAAGCGGCGCGCACGGTGTCGCCGATGTGTAGGGTGAGGTCTACGCCCTTGTGCTCGCGTCTGAAACGCGGGCGGTAGCCGTAAGGTGATGTCATGAATCCGGGCACCGGCATGTGGAACTCGCTGACATCGATTACATGCGACTGCGGCACATCCTTGCCGGCGTATGCGTTGACGAGTTTCGAGTTCCATCCCTCGGTGTAGATGTCGAGCTCAGGAGCCTCCTCGTCTTTGAAGAGATTGTCGAGAAACTGCTGTGTCTCCTTTACGGTGACCTGATTGGCCACATTCTCCTGGCGGGCTATAAGCGACGAATGCTCGGCCTTGTGCGCCTTGGGCAACTGGAACGACTGTGCCGATGCCTGAATACCTGCGATGGCTATGGCCGCTACCAGGGTTATCTTTTTGATTATCTGTTTTTGAAGCATGATCGGATTAAAGATTCAGTTCGTCGGGACAGTAAATCGCACCGATCGAACACGGGGCATAATCAAACACCTCATCGGGTTTGAAGAAACGGGCTACCTCGATGGCGGCGTTTTCGGGCGAGTCAGAGGCGTGGATGATGTTTTCCTGGCCACTCATGCCGAAATCACCGCGGATGGTGCCCGGTTCGGCGTTGCGGGCGTTGGTCACGCCGGTCATGGCGCGCACAACCTTTACCGCCTCAATGCCGGTGACAGCCATCACGACTACGGGTGTTGCCATCATTGACCTCTCGAGCGACGGGAAGAACGGTCTGTCGACCAGATGTGCATAGTGCTCGCGCAGAATCCTGTCGTCGAGGCGCATCATCTTCATGCCTGCGATTATGAGGCCCTTTTCTTCAAATCGTGTTATTATTTTTCCGCAAAGGGCGCGCTGCACGCCGGAAGGTTTGATGATAACAAGCGTAGTTTCCATGATATGTGCTTTAGATGTTCAAAGTTACCCAAAATGTTGCAGACAGTCAAATAATTAAGTCTTAAAAAACTTAAAACTTGCATTGCCGTCACATGTCTGTCTCCGGTAAACCGTTATAAGCCAAAAAGTTGCGCTAAAAATATGTTTTATAGCATATTTTGATTCATTGCACACTCATTATCAGCACTGTGCAAAAAAATCAGCCACTCGCGTGCGATACCCCGGGCTGATGGAACGGCATATAAAAATGCCGGAACAACAGACGGGTCGGCGATGACCGCGGCATGATGTTCCGACATTAAGGGATGCCACATCAAAGGATGCGATGAAACTCCGAATGACAGGATTTGAGGTCTCGCCGTCCTTTGTAATCCGCCTGGCCGGTGAATACCGGCTTCTCCACGGGGTGGGGAATGGGGCCCGCCATCGGGCGCGCGAGGTTGTCTCGGCATTTCATAAAAATTTGATGAGTTTCCCAATCAACTTTGGTGTGGCAAAAACTCGTTGAAACTCTCTTGTTTCATTTTTATAACGCAAATTTAGCGCTTATCGTTTAAAGTTGCAAGAGCGCGACGCAAAATTTTTCACGGGGCGCTCGGGTCGCCGCTCTCGCTCTTGGGGGCATCTGTGGCGGCTGTCGTTCCGGAAGGATTGTCTGTCACCTGTTTAGTGCCTCCGGCGGTCTCATCAGCCCCGGCAAACATTTTCGACAGATATTTTTCCTGGAATTTCTGGAACGCGGCCCAGAAATTCGGAACAAAAAGCGACCCGATGATTGCATTGATGGCCATGCCGAATACCACAGCCGTTCCCAGGGCGACGCGCGAGTTGGCTCCGGCACCCGTGGCGAACAGCATCGGCATTACGCCGAACACGAATGCCAGCGCCGTCATCATGATGGGGCGGAAACGCACCTTTCCACCCTGCAGAGCCGCCTGCTGTATGCTCAGGCCGCTCTTGTGATAGTCGATGGCGTATTCCACGATGAGGATGGCATTCTTGGCCGCAAGTCCCAGCAGAAGTATTATGCCTATCTGGGTGTAGATGTTGATCGACTGGTTCATGAAGAAACACCCGATCACGGTGCCGAGAAGGGCAGTGGGCATGGCGATAATCACGGCAATGGGGTCGGTCCAGCTCTCGTACTGTGCGCCAAGCACCAGGAATGTGAGCACGATGGCGAAGATGAGCACTGTCGACACCGTGGTGCCGGCCCCGGTCTCCTGATAGGCCTCGCCGGTCCACGCGTAGCTGTAGTTGTCGCCCCCAAGGCGGTTTACAAGCTCTTCCATAGCCGCGATACCTGCCGACGAGCTTACACCGTCGGCGGGAGTGGCCGTAAGCGACGCTGTCTCATACATGTTGTAGCGCGAGATCGACGGAGCACCCATTTCCGATTCTATCGTGGCGAACGACCCGAACGGCACCATCTCTCCGGCACTGTTGCGGACACTCAGCGACAGCACCTGTGAGATGTCGCCTCGGGCCGAGGCCTCGGAACCGACATTGACTTCATAGACGTTGCCGAATTCAACGAAATCGTTCACATACGTGCCGCCGATAAATGACGACAGAGTGGAATATACCGACTCAAGCGAGAGGCCCATAAGCTGCACCTTGTCACGGTCGATCCTAATGTTGTACTGCGGCACAAGGCCCTGGTACATTGAACGTACCGACTTGATGCGCGGATCCTTTTCGGCGGCTTCCTGGATGTCGGCCACGAGCTGCTGCATCTCCTTGGGGCCGCGCGAGTTGATGTCGAGCAGCTGCATCTGCAGACCCGACGATGAGCCCAGACCCGAAATTGCCGGCGGATTGATGGCGAAGATCTCGGCCTCCTGTATCGACGCGCACTGCTCGTTAATCCGGTCCACGACATCGAACACCGAGTGCCCCTTGCCCTGGCGCTCGCTCCACGGTTTCAGCACCACGAAGAGCGAGCCGACATTCGAGCCGCTGCCTCCCATGAACGAGAACCCGCCGATCTCCATGACATCCTGCACCTCGGGCATCGCCTCCACGATTTTGGCGGCCTGCGCGATCACGCGGTCTGTGCGCTCGTCTGAAGCGCCTGTCGGAAGCTCTATCGAGGTCATGCAATAGCCCATGTCCTCTTCGGGCAGATAGCTTGTGGGCCATTTGGCGAATATCAGGAACGCGCCGACACAGAGTGCCATATATACCGAAATGGCTATGACCGGACGTTTCAGCAACCGCGTGATTGACTTCACATAGGCGTTTTCGGTCCAGCTCCAGCCTTTGTTGAACCAGCGGTAGATGAAGAAATTCGATGGCTTTGACTTACGCAGGAACAGCGCGCACATCGCCGGCGTGAACGTAAGGGCGTTGAATCCCGAGAACGCCGTCGATACGGCGATTGTCAGCGCGAATTGCTTGTACAGCTCGCCCGTGATGCCTGAAATGAATGCCGTGGGGATGAATACCGACAACAGCACAAGTACCTCGCCGACAATAGGCCCCTGCAGTTCCTTCATGGCCTTGAGAGCCGCCTGCCGTGGCGATAGCGTGCCCTCGTCGACAAGACGCGAGCAGTCCTCGACCACCACTATGGCATCGTCGACCACGATGGCGATGGCAAGCACCAGGCCGAACAGTGTGAGGGTGTTGAGCGTGAACCCCAACAGTTTCATAACCGCGAACGTGGCTATCAGCGACACCGGAATGGTGAGCATAGGGATAATCGTCGCCCTCCAGCTTTGCAGGAAAAGGAGGATGACCACCATAACAATCAGCGAGGTCTCGACGAACGTGACAAGAACTTCGTCGATCGAGGCCGACACAAATTCGGTGGTGTTCATCAGCACGCGGTAATGTACGCCGTCGGGGAAGTAAGGCTCGAGATCTTTCAGAGCGTCTTCGACCTCCTTGGCCACTTCAAGGGCGTTGGCGCCGGGACGTTGCATCACACCTATCAGCCCCACCTCCTTGCCCGAAACGCGCGACATGGAACCGTAGCTTGACGAGCCGAGTTCCACACGGGCGATGTCGCGCAGGTGCAGTATCGACCCGTCGGCACCCGACCTGAGGATGATGTCGCCGAATTCCGAGGCAGTGGTCAGGCGTCCGCGCGAGGTCAGCGTGACCTGGAAAGCGGTGGGCTGTGACGTGGGCGCGGCCCCGACCGAACCGGCTGATACCTCCATGTTCTGGCTCTCGATTGCGGCGATGACATCGGCCGGCGTGATTCCGCGCACCTGCATGCGGGCCGGATCGAGCCAGACGCGCATCGAGTATTCGCCGGCGCCGAAAGCGTTCACACCCCCCACGCCCGGCAGACGCGACAGGTTGTCGGTTATGTGCAACTGGGCGTAGTTGGTAAGATACAGGCTGTTGTAGCGGCCCGGATCATCGCTCTCGAGGGCCACGAACAGCAGGATGTTCGATGACCGCGAGAACACATCCACGCCCTGGCGCGTGACCGCCGAGGGGAGACGGGGCTCAACCTCCTGCACGAGGTTCTGCACCTTTACCGACGCATCGTCGAGCGAGGTGCCCTCCTTGAATGTGACCGTGAGGCTGTATGAGCCGTCAGAGCCGGATGTCGAGCTCATGTACATCATCCCCTCCACTCCGTTTACCGACTCTTCGATGGGCACGCCCACGGTCTCGGCAACGGTCTGCGCGTCTGCGCCGGGATATGTGGCGCTCACCGAGACTGTCGGCGGCGTGATGTCGGGATACTGGGCCACGGGCAAGGTCTTGACGGTTATGACACCCACAAGTATCATCAGCACCGCAAGCACCGTGGCGAAGATGGGCCGGTCTATGAAAAATCTTGAGAACATAGCTACTCATTCAGTGGATTGATACGTATGAGGTTATCTCTTGACGGGGGTGCCCTTGGCAGTTGGGCCTACCGGTTTCACCGGCATGCCGTCGCGCACTTTCATCATCGCCGAGGTGACATACCGGGCGTCGGGTGCAAGCCCCGAATTCACGATACGGAGTGTGTCGTCATACAGCTCGCCAATCTTGATGGGGGTATATACTACCTTGTCAGAGTCGTTGACCACATAGACATATTTGCCCAGCTGGTCGGTGCCGATCGAGGCGTCTTTGATCAGGATGGCGTGCGGCTCAACCGCATACGGGAACTGCACCGTGGCGAACATGCCGCTGCGCAACCGGCCGTCTTTGTTGTCGAGTATGACACGCATGGCCATGGTTCCGGTAGATGGGTCGACGGCCGGACCCGTGTAGTCCACCGGGCCGTAACATGTGCGCGCGATGGTGTCGCCGAAGGTCACCGGCACGTGGTTGTAGTCAACCTTGTGTCCGCCGGCAGTCTCGGTCATGGCCAGATAGCGTGAATCTTCTATCGAGAAATTCACGTACAGCCGCGAGTCGTCGACCACAGTGGCCACCTTCACCGGGGCGCCCTCGCCCCCTATATAATCGCCCACGTCGAACAGCGCCGCGCTTACCTTTCCCGAGATAGGGGCGGTGACCGTGCAGTAACCGAGCTGTGTGCGGGCGTCGCTGATGGCGGCCCGCGCCGTGTTTATCGCGGCCTCGCTTTCGCGCACGGAGCTTTCGGCCTGTACCACATCCATCCGCGAGACGGCGTTTGCCTCAAGCGCCTTTTTCATGGCGGCGCACTGGCGGGTGGCGTAGTCATGCTGTGCCTGGGCTGTCTCAAGCTGAGCCTGAGCCTGCTGTAGCTGGTTGCGGTAGGTCGTCGACTCTATGGTGAAAAGCGGCTGCCCGGCTTTGACACGCTGCCCGTCGGTATAATGTTTGGCTATGATCTTGCCGTTCACGCGCGCCACTGCATCGGCCTGTTTCGTGGCGGTGAGCTGTGCCGGATAGCTTTGGTGCAGGACTACCGAGTCAACCTCGGGGAGAGCCACGCTGACTGCGGGAATCTCGGTGCCCGTCTGCTGTTTTTTGTCTGAACGACAGCCTGTCGAGCTTATTGCAACGAATCCGGCGCAGATATATATGAGGGTGGTTATGTGTTTCATGATTTCTTATGGTATTGGGTAATCAGATTTCGTATGGATTTCCGCCGAGGGCCTCGTAAAGAGAAATCAGAGCCTGCAATGCCGTGGCTTTCGCCTCGACAATCGAAGTTTCGGCGCTGAGGGCGTTGAGCTGGGCGGTGACCACATCGCTCATCGGCGCAAGCGAATCACGGTATCTTTCACCCGCCAGCGACAGGGCCTCGCGGCACTGGGCATCGAGTTGCTGAAGTATCGTGAGCTGACGCATGGCGGCGTCATAGGCTGTAAGGGCATTGTTGACTTCGCCGACGGCCTCTGTGACGGTTTCGTTGTAGCTGTCCACGGCGGCTCTGGCGGTCTCGCGGGCCTCGGCTACGGCATAACGCCGCGCCATGCCGTCAAAAAGCGTCCAGCTCAGTGTCGGGGCTATCGACCAGTTGAAAGAGTCGCGGGTGAAAAGGTCGTCGATCTTCTGGGCGGCGGTGCCTACTGTCCCCTCAAGTGTAAGCGTCGGCAGAAACTCTTTTTTCGCGATGCCTACGGCGG
>USKE01000115.1 GCA_900555165.1 uncultured Porphyromonadaceae bacterium
AGCCGATGGTCGAGTCGGTGCCGTAGAGGTCGTTGTCGATGGTGCCTGGCAGACCGATTATGGGCAGGTTGAACTCATTGGCGAAGATACGGGCACCCGACAGCGAGCCGTCGCCGCCGATTACCACGAGTGCGTCGATGCCGTGCTGGCGCAGGGTGTCATAGGCGAGCTGGCGCCCCTCGGGGGTGCGGAATTCCTGGCAGCGGGCGGTCTTGAGGATTGTGCCGCCGCGCTGTATGATGTTTGATACGTTGGCAGTGGAGAACTCTACGATCTCATCGGTGATGAGACCGCGGTATCCGCGATAGATACCCTTGACTTTAAAGCCGCTGAAGATGGCCGAGCGGGTGACGGCGCGGATGGCGGCGTTCATGCCGGGGGCGTCGCCTCCAGAGGTCAGAATGCCTATGGTTTTGATTTCTGCCATGGTAGTGGAGTTTTGGATTTTGTCGGGAATATGAATGTAAGCGCTGACGCTATTGAAATTTCCAGTAAATGGTGCCGGTGGTGGGTTTCGAGCCCTTGATGCGCGAGAAACGGCACCCGCGCGAGGCCTGTTCGCAACGCTGGCGCATCGAGCGGTCGGCTGCCACGGCGCCTGTGGAGCCTGATGATGTGTAGCGTGCCGAGGTTACGTTCCCCTCTGTGTCTACAGTGACGCGGATGGCGATGGTGCCGGGGAGGGTGGACGATACCGAACCCCAGCGCTCGACACTGCGGCCGGGGCCGTTTCCGGGGGTGCCGGTGAACGAGCCGCGCCCGGCTTTGCCGTCGGGTTTGCCGGACTGTCCCGAGCCGTTGGCGTTTTTGTCGCGTGAGAAGGCACGGCGGGCGGCGTCATCGGCTGTCTTGCGCGCCTGTTCCTGCTTTTTCGCCTCCTGGCGTTTCTTTTCGGCCTCAAGTTCGGCTTTGGTGGGGCCTTTCTGCTCCTCCTTCACTTTGGCCGGCGACTCATGTTTCTGCGTCAGCTGTGGGTTGGGCTTGCCGGCGTGACCGTTGTTGGCAGCGTCGATGCCGGGCTGGGTCGGCTCGTCGATGGTCTCGGACGAGGCCGCGGGTGTGTCGTCTGCGGTGGGCGTTTCAAGATTGTCGCCGAGGCGCACCAGTTCACCGGCCTGATACAGCGGCTCGAGTTCCTGCGCCACAATCATCTCCTCGGGTTCGGGTGGCCAGACGGTGACATCCTCAGGCGGATACGTCAACGCCCCCCTGAACAGTGCCAGCAGGATGAGCAGGTGGAAAAGCACCGTTGCCGCTATGCCGTATATGCGTTGTTTATTTCGCATTATGCCGTTGTGGGTTTGAATGTCAGTGGTTTGTGGAGTGGCTTGCGGCCGCAGGTGTTGTGGCGGCGTTTCCGTCGGGGACCGTTTCCGGAACGGCGCGCATGGCCGGCGAGTCGGACGCGGGCACCGGTGTGGTGGCCAGAACCATTCTGAGACTGTTGCGCGTACCGAGGTCAAGCACCTCGACGATGCGGCCGTAGGGCACCTGCGCGTCGGCGTAAAGGGCGATGAAACCGGTGGTGTCGGCCTGCTGGGCAAGTTTCAGGAATGCGGGGAGTTCCTGGAGTGTCACGGGCTGGGGTTTCTCGTCGTTGGCCGAGGCGTAGATCGAGTCGTTGGCGTCGATGTAGACCTTTGTCATGGGCTTGACGGCGCTCTGTTCGGTCGACTGCGGCAGGTTTACCTCGAGTCCGGTGGGGAACACGAAGGTTGATGTCACCATGAAGAATATGAGCAACAGGAAGATGACGTCGGTCATTGACGCCATCGAGAATGTTGCCATCATTTCGTTATGTCGTTTGAGCACGGTAGGCAGGGGATGGAGGTGATGGAGGTGATGGGAATAACGGGAGTGATGGAAATAATCCGGGAGGGAGGGGCAGGCTGATCAGTGTAAATAAGCCGCGGATCAGCGGGCGGGCTCGTTGAGCAGATCCATGAACTGCATGGTTTTCTGTTCGAGCAGGTTCATTACCGAGTTTATGCGCGCCACAAGGTAGTTGTAGGCGAACAGGGCGATGACACCCACCACAAGACCTGCCACGGTGGTGACAAGGGCTGTATAGATGCCCGAGGCGAATGTGCCGATGTTGGCCGAGTTGCCTGACGAGGCTATGGCGTAGAAAGCCTGTACCATGCCGATTACTGTGCCGAGGAATCCGAGCATCGGGGCGCCGGCGGCAGTGGTGGCAAGCCAGGGGAGGCCGCGCGAGAGGCCGGCGATCTCGATGTTGCCGGTGTTCTCGATGGCGGCGAGGATGTCGTTCACAGGGCGGCCGATGCGCGAGATACCCTTGTCGATGAGGCGGGCGTATGGTGTGTCGGTCTTGCGGCAGAGGTTATGGGCGCTCTCAAGCTCGCCCTCGTGGATGTAGTCGCGGATACGTTTCATGAACGACTGGTCCTCGCGGTTGGCTTTGAACAGCACGACAGTACGCTCTACGAACACATATATGCAGATTAGCGAGAGCAGGGCGATGGGTATCATCAGCCATCCGCCACGCAGGCAAAGGTCCCAGAGCGAGAGTTCTACTTGAGTGTCAACGGTGTTGGCTGCCGCGGCGGGGATTCCGTTGAGGGCGGCGTCGGTCAGTATTGAAAGCATTATCTGATGATAATTATAATGGTGACAGATTAGGTGGGTTTATCGTGCGGGTCTGAGACAGGCCTTGTATCGTTTTATGGTTTCGGCGAGTCCGAGATAGATTGCGTCGCAGATCAGGGCATGGCCTATCGAGACTTCGTCGAGCCAGGGCATGCGGTCGGCGAAGAACGCGAGGTTCACGAGGTTCAGGTCGTGGCCTGCATTTACGCCGAGGCCTGCGGCATGTGCGGCGCGGGCGGCTGCCACGTATGGTTCGACGGCGTGGTCGGGGTCGGCGGCATGCATGTCGGCGTAGGGTTTGGTGTAGAGTTCCACGCGGTCTGCGCCGGCTTTGGCGGCCAGGGCAATCTGGTGCGGGTCGGTGCCGACAAACACCGACGCACGGATGCCGGCCTCCTTGAGGGTCTCGATAATGGAGGTCAGGAAGTCGAAGTTGGCCTCTACGTCCCACCCGGCCGACGATGTTATCGCATCGGGTGCGTCGGGCACAAGAGTGACCTGCTGAGGCTTGACGGCAAGCACGAGCTTCATGAACTCGGGAGCCGGGTACCCCTCGATGTTGAACTCGTTGCGCACAATGGGGCGCAGGGCTGTGACGTCGGCACGGCGTATGTGGCGCTCGTCAGGACGCGGGTGCACGGTTATTCCGTCGGCGCCGAAATTCTGGCAGTCGACGGCGACCTTCAGCAGGTCGGGGTTGTTCTCGCCACGGGCATTGCGCAGTGTGGCGATCTTATTGATGTTTACGCTGAGGTTAGGCGTCATTTTCATAGGCTGGACAACAGATTTTCCCGGTCAGCGCCGGAACAATATGCTGTAAAACTGTTTTAACGACAGGAGATGTCAGAAAGTCAGGTCAGTGATATTGATTTTCTGAAAATATGCCGTATCTTTGTATGAACTATCGCCCCCGGGAGATGCGAATGACAACTCCGAGGGTGATTACGGCTACAAAATTAATCTAAAAAAATCAAAAACCGAAAGATATTGGCCACGAAAGAGGGCATATTGGAAAAATTTATGGCCGGCACACTTGATGCCGCCGGCCGTTATGACGCTCTTGTGCCGGAGTCGGCCGAGGCCTCGGAGATGCTTGTCGCCGTCGATATGGTCGACTACAGCGCGTCGGCCGTGGCAAAGGCTGTAGAGGACTGTGATGTGGCTCTGCTGGGGCTGACGGTCACGGGCATGACATCCCCCTCGGGCCGCGGCATGGTGTGGCTGCGCATTGGAGCCCGCAACACGCATGGCGTGGAGCGTTCGCTGGCGCGATACGGCTATGAGACGGTGTTCACCATGAATGCCGACAATACCGTGGTTTCAGACACAGACCGCGACCGCATCAATGAGCTGTTGCGCTATCTTGAGGTTTGAGACAGTCTATCACCAGAACATTACTGACCGATATGAGAATCGCCATAAACGGCAACCGCCGACAGCAGGGACATTTCGAGGATATAGACCGGCTTGTGTCGGCCTTTGTGAGTCGTGGCGACACGGTGATAATGTCTGACAAACTGTTGCGCTATCTGTGCGACAACCTGGGTCCGCGATTTCCACTGGGGATAATCGAGGCGCCTCTCGCACGTCCGGTCGAGGCTGATCTGGCCATCAGCATCGGGGGCGACGGTGCGTTTCTGAAAACAGCGCGCTGGGTGGGTGACTCGCAGACTCCGGTGGCCGGAATAAATACCGGGCATCTGGGATATCTGTCGGCGTTTTCGTTTGATAGACCTGACGAGATAGAGCGTGTGCTCCTCGGAGGGGTCTACAAGATAAACAGCCGTTCGGTGATGGAGATCCGTTATGATGAGGTGACTCAGAGCGGCCACGGAGTGTCGGAAACAGTATTTTTCGCGCTTAATGAACTGGCCATAACACGCGCCGATACGGCATCGATGGTGTCGATGGCCGTTACGGTAGGTGACAACCATCCGCTTACGTATCTGGGTGATGGCCTTATAGTGTCGACGCCGACGGGTTCCACAGCCTATAATCTGTCGGTGGGGGGGCCGATACTTGACCCCGAGCTGCCCGGATGGGTGATCTCGCCGATTGCAGCGCACTCGCTGGCGGTGCGGCCGCTGGTGGTGTCGGACTCGTCGCCAATCACGATACATGTCACGAGCCGCGGGCGCACGTTCCGCCTGGCCGTCGACGGTAAAGCGGTTTCGGTTGACGAAGGGACGACATTGCATGTTAGTAAGGCGCCCTACCGCATTTTTATTGTGGAGGCACCTGAACACAGTTTCACCGATACCCTCTGTTCAAAACTTGGACTTGGTAAATGATGTCACACGCGGGATTTCTTGAACACGCCCTTCTGGGGCGCGTAACGGTGAATGTGCGCCGTGACTCGCGTCGCATCTCGGCACGCTGGCGCAAGGGTGCCGTGAGCCTGAATGTGCCTTCCGGAGCGAGAGTGACGGAGGTGCGGCGTGCGCTTGACGAGATGGTGCCGCGGCTTATGGCGATGAAACCGGCCGTGCGCTACCATATCGGGCAACGGCTGGAGTTTCCGGATTTTGCCGTGGAACTGCGGCGCGGGGTCGTGCGCGACAGGATTGTGGGGACGCCACGGCTGCCGGTCTCATATATAGAGGTCGGGGAGGATATCGATATTAATGATGAACATGGCACGCGTGCCGTGAGCGACGTGCTGATGGGGCTTGCGCGCTACTGGGCTCCGAGTCTGTTGATTCCGCATGCGCGAGAAATAGCCCTGAAAATAGGCAAAACGCCGGCCGGATGGACTATATCAACCGGGCGGCGAACGCTGGGGATGTGCAATTCAAAAGGGATAATCTCGCTGAGTTTCGTGATTATGTTACTGCCTGCTGAACTGCGCGATTATGTGATATGCCATGAGCTGGCACACCTCTCGGAAATGAACCATTCACCCGAGTTTCACCGTATTCTAAACGGTTACCTGGGTGGCCGTGAGGCGGAACTGGTGGCGGCACTGAAAGCGTATGAGTGGCCGGTGCTGCGCTACTGATTGCTCTCTTTACAAATTGGGGGTCAGTCGGTGAGCAGAGCGGTGGCCAGGGCAGCTATACCCTCCTTGCGGCCGGTGAACCCGAGATGCTCGGTGGTGGTGGCTTTGACCGACACGGCATCGGCGGCCAACTGAAGGTCGGCGGCGATGTTTTCAATCATCCGCGGGATGTAGGGGCGCAGTTTCGGAGCCTGGGCTATGATGGTGACGTCGACGTTTGCAGGGCGCAATCCTTTTTCGCCGATGATATTGAGACATTCGCGCAGGAGCATGCGCGAGTCGGCACCGAGCCACCGGTCGTCTGTGTCGGGAAAATGGTAGCCTATGTCGCGCATCGCCGCAGCGCCGAGCAGGGCGTCACTGAGGGCGTGCAGTGCCACATCGGCATCGCTGTGTCCCAGCAGACCGAGGTCAGACGGGATTTCCACGCCGCAGAGTATGAGCTTGCGCTCCGGGGCGAAACGATGCACGTCAAATCCGTTTCCGACACGTATTTTCATTGCGGTTTTGTATTGATGGGGTTATGTCAGCGACGGCCGCCGAAGAGGTCACGGAGTCCGTCCATGTCAAATGTAAGGGTGAAACGCAGGGTCTGGTCGAGCGGCGAGGTCTGGGCTGTGGCAAGCATGTATGATGCGTCGAGCCTTACCACATTGAGCGAGAAACCGGCGCCGAAACCGAAATACTGGCGGTTGCCTTTGTACTGGCTCTCGTGATAGTATCCGGCACGGAGGAAGAACTGCTGGTTGTAGCTGTACTCGGCACCGAGAGAATATGAAATCTCGCGTAACTCCTCTTTAAAGCCGCCGGGGGCGTCGCTGAACGACTTGAAGATACCGGTGATGGGCGACATGTTCTGCCAGTCTTCATAGGCTTTTTCGTAGGCGCGCTGGTCGATCTGGCCGTTCTCGTCGAGGTAGTCGCTGTCGCGCGGTTTCGAGGGCACAAGCAGTTTGTTGAGGTCGAGGTTGACTGCCAGGGTGTGGTAGTCGGCCAGTGGGAAGGTGAATGATGTGCCGAGTTTCAGGTTGGTGGGGAGGAACGCCGGACGGTTGCCGTTGTCGTATGAGACTTTGGTACCGATATTTGATATGTTCCAGCCCCATGACCACTGGCACTCGCTCCGTCCTACAATAGGATAAAAAGTCTGATAACCGGATATATCCGCAGCGAAAGCCGCCGCCCCTTTCATTCCCTCAGTCTCATCATAAGCTAAATCTGAATAGATAAACCGGAAGACGACACCCATTGAAAAACTTTGTGACAATTTTCTGGAATAACCGAGGTCAAAGGCCATCTCATACGGATTTATAGAATTAGTTATATTTCCGCCATCATCTGTAATATTGATCGATCCCAAAGAAAAATAACGCAATGAAGCACTCAATGCCTGTAAATCGCTACTGCCGAATTTCCAATAACCGGCCACATACGCTAAATTAATATCATTGACCAATTTACGCAGCCATGGAGTATAAGATACAGAAACTCCCGCACGGCTGAATGCAAAAGCATATTTTGCAGGATTCCAATATTGAGAGTTCACGTCAGGATCGGTAGCAGCTCCCCAGTCTCCCCTAGAACCAGTAAGGAGG
>USKE01000116.1 GCA_900555165.1 uncultured Porphyromonadaceae bacterium
CCAAGATGGCTCCCTTGCCCCGCCGCTTGCCCGGGCCTGCCGGTAATGCCGATCACGGGGAGATTTTTAGCCTCGCGACGCCGCCGGCTGCCAAGTTCCTGAAGGGCCTGCAGGGTATCGCTCACATGATAGAATGTGGCGTCGGGAAACGACTCCTCGCCCACCACACGCGAAATCACGAAACTGCGCACCCCGCGCCTGTAAAGCTCGGGGATATACCGGTGCCCGTCATCCATGGATGTGACAAGGGCTATGAAAATGGTGTTCTCGGGGTCTGACAGGCCGCGGCTGTCGGTGAGCAGCACGGTCTGCGGAGTGGTTGAAATGGTTTCCTGACTCATTTCTGTTTCTGTAATTTCGCGATATAGCGGTCAACGGCCGCCGATACCTCTGGATGAATAGTTGTAAACGTGGCGGCAAGCGCGGCGGGGTCGCCGTCATGCCTGTCGGCCTCCGGGGCCGCGAGGGGCCTGTGGGCCAGACGTGTGGTGAATTTTCGGCAGTCGGCGGCAAGGCGGCGGGTGGCGTCACTGAAAAAAGCGTTGCCGAACTGCTCGTATATGAAATCTACGGCCACAGGCGACGGGTGCATCATGTCGGCCGCATAATATCTGTAATCGCGCAACTGGTCGTTGACAATCTCGTAGGCGGGGAAATAAATCACCGCCCCGGGCTTGTCGGCGGCAAAGCTGTCGGCGCCCAGGAGCAACCGGGCCTTGCTGAGCCGGTCGGCGTGCAGTGAGTGTCCGCCGTGGCGCACGGGGCTGACCGTAACCACCACTTTCACGCCCGGATTAAACCGGCGCAGGATGTCAAGGCTCCGGCCGAGTGACGCGGCAACCTCGGCCACGCCGAGCTGTGCCTCGTCGAACTCGCGTGCCGGGAGTTTCTGGCAATTGGCCACAACCCGGCCGAGCCGACGGTGTATAAACACCCGAGAGGTGCCTAATGTCAGCGTGACCACCCCGGTTTTTTCAAGAAAAGCGCGGAATTGTGCCATTTTGGCTACAATCCGGGCGGCAAGCTCTTCTGGTGTCGACGCCGAAAGACGCGAATGAAAGTCGAGCGACACCACACGGCCGTCGCGTTCAGTCATTGCGCATACGGGATCGTAGCCGCTGTCGGCCGCGATTTCAAGCGTATGCTCTATGCTCGCCGGATTGAACAGGGGCCCGAACGGATTTACGGCCACATCGAACAGCTCGGCCGCCAGACGGGCGCCTACCTCGTCGGCAAAGCATGAGCCGAGTGTGGCCACCGGTGTGGTGTGGTCTATAAGCCCCTCATAACCCCGGGGTAGCTCGACTTCGGTCTGGAATTTCATTGCCTTGTGCTGTTGAAAACGGGGGCGGTCACCAGGCCTGGTAGTCGGTCGACAGAACCTGGAACTCGGTGCGGCGGTTGATCTGGTCGGCGGCCTCGGCATCCTCGTCGCTCAGCCCTTCGATGAACTCGGGGGTGAGGATGTCCCCCTCCTTGAACTGCGGGTAAAGCCTGGCCAGTTTTTTCGTTATGGTCTTGGGACGCGACTTGCCATAGCCCTGCGCCTGCAGACGGTCGGCCTTTATACCTTTTGAAATCAGATATTTTATAACCGAATCGGCACGGCGCTGCGAGAGGCCGTTGTTATATTCGTCAGAACCGACACGGTCGGTATGCGAGGCCATCTCTATGGTGATGTTGGGGTTGTCGTTCATTATCTGCACCAGTTCGTCGAGAGCCTCCATGGTCTCGGGACGCAGGTCGGCGCGGTCAAAGTCGTAGAAAACATTGTCGACCACCACAGGCTTGTTCACCGACGCGAGGATGAAGTCGACACCATATTCGGCATCCTCTTCGGCGGTGTCCGAGGTGAACTCCTGCCGGGCGTTGAGGTACCCTTTGGCCCCGGCAAGCATCACATAGCTTATGCCCCGTTCAAGCGGGAACGAGAACGAGCCGTCGGGACGTGCCATCGCCTTCTGGTTCGAGCCGTCGTTGCCTACGATGCGTATCACGGCATTGGGTACGGGTTCCTCGTCTTTATCGAGCACCCAGCCCGATACGAGTATCTGCAAGTCGGGCAGCACGAACGAATAGAGGTGGTCGTAGCCGCGGCCATCACCACGGGCCGACGAGAAGAACCCGCTCTCACCCTTGCCGAAAGTGATGCCGAAATCATCGGCGGCAGAGTTCACGGGCCACCCCATGTTCTCTACCTTCCAGCAGCCCGATTTGGTAAGACTTGCCTTGAATATGTCGAGACCGCCGAAACCCGGGTGACCGTCAGAGGCGAAATAAAGCACCGAGTCAGAAAGCACGTAAGGGAACATCTCGTCGCCGGGCGTGTTGATGAACTCGCCCATGTTCTCGAGTGAGCCGACACGCTCCTTGAGGTTGATGCGCCATATATCCTTTCCGCCCGAACCGCCAGGCATGTCCGAGGTGAAATAGAGCCAGTCGCCGTCGGGCGATACGGCCGGATGGGCGTATGACGACACTGTATCGGCCGTAATCTCGAATTTCACGGGGGCACTCCACTTGGCGTCGGAACGCTGTGAGGTGTAGATCTCCACGCCGGTGTTGGCGTTCGGCTCGCGGCGTGCTTTCGAGAGGTACATCGTCTGGCCGTCGGGTGTAAACGATACGGCACCCTCGTCGAGGTCCGAGTTCAGTTCGCCATCGACAGGCTCGGGGCGTTGCCACTCACCCTTCTCGTTCACTTTGGCGAACCATATGTCGCCCTTCTTCATACCGGTGATCTCGCTTTTGCGGTCGCCGGTAACCTTCTCGTTGGTGGTGGTGAAATAGAGCTGGTCGGCATCCGTGCGGTTAATGAACATCGGGGCATAGTCGGCGCGGCGCGAGTTGAAGAGCTTGGCGTTCTTCACGACATAGCGCGTGGGCTCGCTTTTGGCCTTGAGGGCGTAGTTGCATCCGGCCAGGCCGTTCTCGGCGAGTTTCGACTTCGGGTCGAGACGCAGGTAATCTTCGTAAGCTTTTTTTGCGGGGCCGTATTTCCCCTCGGCATGGAGCGACTGCGCCATGAGCAGGATGGCCGTTGAGTCGGGATATTCGTAACGCAGGGCATTGGCGAACGCCGACGAGGCGCGGGCCGACATGCCGAGCCTGTCGTAGCAGAGCCCCATCTTGTAGGCCACCATGCCGCGCTGCGGACGTTCCTCTTTCTTGGTGAGCTTGTTGTAGACCTTGCGGTATGTTTTCTGGGCCTCGAAATACTCTCCGCGGGCATACTGTTCGTCGGCGACAGAAAGCTTGGCGCCTCCGCACGAGGTGAGCGCGGCCAGAACAGCCACGGTCACGACAGCTGCCACGGCACGGGTCACAGCCGTGCGGCATATCCGGATCCCTGATTGTTTCACTCTGTTACACATATTCATATAACGCGCGCGACACGCCAAATTGTATATCGCGCCGCACGCTTTCGGCGGCAAAGTTATCAATTTCCACCGAGATAGCCGCACATAAGCCGCATAAGTTACAAACTAACATAAGTCACATACGCCACATAAGTCACATACGTTACATAATGTGACGTATGTGGCTTATGCGCGAATTACCTGATGTGGATTTTGCGGGCCGAAGTGCCACGGCGCTCAATCCAGACGCCCGGGCCGGGAACGGCCACACGCACGCCCTGCAGGTTGTAATATTCGGCGGGGGCGTCGGTGCCGTCGGCTCCGATGCCGTCGATGGCACCCTGGCCGGTGGGATTAAGGCGGATATTGCTCAGCAGAATCCCCTCCATGTCGGCAAACGAGGTAGTGTGGAATCCTATATAATAGATGCCGTCGTCAGGAACGGTAAATTTCACCGACCGGGTACCGATCTCGCGCTCGGGACGGAATGTAGCGATCAGCTCGCGGGTCATAGCCTCGGGTGTGGGCTCGGTGCCGATGCAGACGCGCATGAACTCGTCGGTGTAGGTCGAGTTGCAGGTCTGCACGTCGATCTTGAGCGTGTATGATGTCCCGGACTTGAACGCCACGGGCGACAGCACCAGCCAGTCGTCCATCGGCACACCGGAGCCGAAACTCGATTTGGCACACTCCTGATACAGGCTGTACGACCAGGTGCGGCCGTCGCCGTTCACATCGATTACGGTCATGCGATCCACATCATCGCGGTCGGGCACGAGAGTGAAGTCAGGCTGCAGCGGAGTGCCCAGGGCAACCTCGTTCGACAGCGTAGCCTGCGACTGTTTGCCCCCGGCCATGACGACCACCGAGGCGGTATAGCGTTTCAGCTCGGCAGTGGCAAGCTGATGGTAGCCCCAGAGGTTTCCGGCAGGCTGCGTGAAGGCCGGCTCGTCGTTGAGCGACACCACATACTGCAGGTTGTCGAGGTCGATGTAGCCTCCGTTCACCCCTTCGGTCACCGGCTCCCAGATGACGCGGTCATGCGTAAGCGTGACTTTGGCGGTGGCACGCGGCGTGTCGGTGCCCACCCACATGGCATGCGAGACATTCTCGCTCGCCTGGCCGTCGGCCACAGTGCGGAAAGTGAACACATGATTCCCTTCGGGCACGTCTGTGAAGTTCACGGTAACGTCGGCGCCGGGGAATGCCGTGCCGTTGGAGAATTGGGTGCCGTCGACAACAGCCTCCCAGCCGAGCGCGCCGACAAGCACCTCGCCACCGATGGTCTGCGAGGGCATCGTGATGACAATAGAGCCGGTGGTGGCGCCCCCGTCAAAATTCACGGCCTTGATGACCGGAGAGGCCGGCGATGCCTGTGACCCGGCTTTGTCGGGACAGATGAAGAAATTGTACTGCTCGCCGAAGGGGCAGTCGCTAACCTTGGTGAAAGCCGAACCGTCGGGCGTGATGGTATATATGGCAGAGTCAGTGCCGAACTGCGGGTTCCAGTAGAACAGGTTCTCTTTCGGGGCGTAGCACAGACCGCACACCATGATGTCGGCCTCGACCGGCACCTGCGCCACGACAGTCTGGGCGCCGTTTGCAGGGTTGACGGTGACAAACTCGCGCCGTGCGTTGATGCCGTAGAGTTTCTGGTCGGCGGTATTGTAGGCGATTGAAAGGCACTCTTCGTCTGAATCCCACTCGAATGTCCTGACCACCTGCAGGTCGCCGGGATTATCGGCCGAGACCTTCATCAGCGCGTAAGAGAAGTCGCCTGTGAGACCGTAGCCGTAGACACAACGGTCATCGGGATTGTAGACGGCGCTGAACATATAGCCGTTGTCAATGGAAAGGGGCGTGAATTGCGACACCGCGCCGGTGGCGAAATCAGCCTCCATATAATAATGCTGCTCTACGACCGAATAGTTCTCCTTGACATAGTAGCCGCAGAGCGTGCCGTCGACAAGCCACGCACTGCGCAGGGGGAAACCGACCTCGGGGCCTTTGGGATCGCGCATGAGCAGTTCGGCGCCATCCTCCGACAGGGTGTATATGCCGTAGACCGGCGTTGTGGCCTGTGTGGTCCACAGACCGGCATAGATTGTCGAGCCACCGGGCATCGCGGCATCAGCCGCCGGCGCGAGTGACATGGCCGCGGTGACCGTGGCCACGAGAATGCCTGTGCGTAAATGTTTGTGCATAATATAAAAGTAGTGACTTTGTGATTATAATCGGTTATCCATTGAATATGCAAATGTAATGAAAATATCCGACAATCAAAGCATTCTGCTACCAAAACTGGAAACACAGGGTACATTGCTGGCATTTTTCGGTACATCATCACCGCATGACAAAAAAAATTTGTAATTTTGCCCCGGAAATAACCGAAAATCACATTTCATTCAGATTGCACACAGGTACAATTATCTACAATTCATCAAGAAAACCAGCAATTATGAAAAAGTTTCTAATGGGTATGGCCTTGTGCGTGGCCGCGACGAGCGGACTGCATGCCCAGGACACCACTTTTGACGGCACCCTCGACTGCAACGGAAACCGTTATATGTCGATTCCCCAAAGCGACGCGTTCAATGTCGCCGCCGGTACCGGCGAAATCACCGTCACCGCCCGCGTATGGATACGCGGCGACTACTACGGCAAAGCCCGCGGCATCATCTGCAGCCGCTGGCATGAAAAACGCCCAGGAGGATTAACGGGGAATAATCTCTGGTATAAACATGGGAGTGGCTTTGACATCCACGGAGGTGAAAGCACCGAGCACTGTTTCAGCAATAATGTGACTGTCGACGGAAGCTATTATTATAATACAAGCTCACTCTATCATCTGGGTACACTAAGCCACTCATATGAAAACACTGCCGGGAAATTATCGACAGGCACATGGGCACATATTGCCTGGACATTCAAAAGCAATGGCGGAACTTCAGTTTTATATATCAATGGAATCGAAGTAGAGTCAGTAAACACAGGCGCCTATAAAAGTGCGTCTCCGGACGGAAAAGCAATTACTAACCGCAGTGCCATTCTGGTAGGTGGAAGATACTGCTGGAAACAAGGTGTCGGAAGTTATGAAACCCGTGTCGACAACGACGCCATCTGGGACGGCAAGATTGACGATGTGCGTTTCTACGGCAAAGCCCTGTCAGCCGATGACATCAAGAAAGACAAGGAAAGCGGTTTTCCCCTGGCCGGATTTGACCTGATCGCCGCATACGACTTCGAGCATATCGTCGACAACAAGGTGGCAGACATCTCGGGCAACGGCCACAACGCCGACCTCGTGGTGGTCAAGGGCGACCAGTTCCCCGAAGCCCCCAAACAGCACACCCTCACCGCCATAGCCCCAGATGTGGAAGGAGCGTCGCTGAGACTCGTATGTTCAAGCAACGGGCAGGTACCTGCCGGAGGTGAGATTGCAAAAGGCGACAGCAACCTCTCTTATGTGGTCTCTAACCAGGCTGACTATCACCTGACTTACTCAGTAGATGGCGTTGACCCCGAAAAATACGAATTCATGGGGCTCTACGTCAACGGCGAGCCGACTGACAACGTGAGCGGATTTCACAAGGCAGGAACCGATGCCACTGCCGAACTCCGTTTCCGCGAAATACAGACAAGCCTCGCCGGTGTCGACACCGACATGACGGCCCCTGCCGAGTTCTTCACCCTTCAGGGTGTGGCCGTTGACAGCACCACCCTCACCCCCGGCATCTACATCATGCGCCGCGGCACCACCGTTGCCAAAGTGCTTGTGAAATAATCTGCCCTGACGACAAAAAAGCCTCGGCGCCGTGACCCGCAACGGG
>USKE01000117.1 GCA_900555165.1 uncultured Porphyromonadaceae bacterium
CCCTGGCCTTGTGCCCCGCGCGCGAAGTGAATAAACCGCTCGTCGCCACCTACCCAGGCACCGCATACCAGGTCGGGGGTGAAACCCATGAACCAGGCGTCGGAGTTCGAGTTGGTGGTACCGGTCTTGCCGCCCATCTCCACGTTAATTCCGTATGAGCGTATGCGCGAGCCGGTACCGGCGTTGACAACGTTCATGAGCATCGACAGAATCTTGGCGTAGGCCTTCTCGGAGATGACCTCGGTGTGCTTTGAGTTGAACTCGGAGATGACGTTGCCGTTTGCATCGCATATCGAGGTGACATAGAGCGGCTCGGCACGCATGCCGTTGTTGGCGTAGGCGGTGTAGGCTCCCACCATCTCGCGCACCGACACCTCGGCGGCGCCGAGGGCCACTGCCATCACCGGGTCGATGTGGTTGGTTATGCCGAAATTGTGCATGGTGCGCACAAGCGTGGCGGGCGACAGCGCCTCCATCAGACGTGCCGAAATCCAGTTGTTCGAGTATGTGAGGGCCCAGCGGAGGTCGACCATCTCGCCGATGCGCGCGCTGCCCGAGTTTCGGGGCATCCATTTCCGGCCGCTCTCGTCGATTATCACCGGCTGCGAATTCAGGAACTGGTCGCATGGTGTGTACCCCTCCTCCATGGCGTATGTGTAAAGGAAGGGCTTGACGGTCGAACCGATCTGACGGCGACCGGTCGACACCATATCATACTGGAAGAAGTTGTAGTCGGGGCCGCCCACATATGCCTTGACATAACCGTTGCGCGGATCCATCGACATGAAACCGGTGCGGAGGATTGATTTCTGATAGAGCAATGAGTCACGCGGTGTCATCACGGTGTCCACGGGGCCGTGGTACGAGAACACCTGCATCTCGCGTTTCTGATTGAACGAGTCGCGGATCTGCGCGTCAGAGTAACCGGCCTTGTGCATCGTGCGCCAGCGGTCGGTCTGTTTCATGGCGTTGAGAATCAGTCCCTGTGCCGTGGCGCGGCCCAGTTCGTCGGGGTTGTTGGTATAGGGGGCGTTGGGCTGCCCCTTCTTCTCGCGGAAGAACTGCTGCTGAAGGCCCGACATGTGCTCGCGCACAGCCTCTTCGGCATAGTTCTGCATGCGCGAGTCGATGGTGGTGTAGATCTTCAGACCGTCGGTGTATATGTCATATTTCGAGCCGTCGGGCTTGGGATTCTTCTCGATCCAGCCGAACAGCGGATTCTCCTCCCAGGCGATGGAATCGTCGACGAACTTCTGTTTTTCCCACCCGCGGTACTCTGAGCGCACCGGTTTCTTCGCAGTGAGCACTCGGCGCAGCTCCTCGCGGAAATAGGGCGCGAGGCCATCCTTGTGGTCGACGCGGTGGAATCGCAGTGTCAGCGGCAGTTCCTTGAGCGAGTCAGCCTCGGCACGGGTGAGCATGCCCTGTTTCACCATCTGGTCGAACACAGTGTTGCGGCGCTGACGGGTGCGCCCGTTGTGGCGCACGGGGTTGTAATAGGCCGGATTCTCCACCATCCCCACAAGCGTGGCAGCCTCTTCGATCGTGAGATCTTTGGGCAGTTTGCCGAAATACACCATCGCGGCCGACTTGATACCCACGGCGTTGTAGAGAAAGTCGAACTGGTTGAGATACATTTTCAGTATCTCGTCTTTAGAATAATAACGTTCGAGTTTCACGGCTATCATCCACTCGATAGGTTTCTGCAGGGCGCGGTCAAGCAGATTCGACGTCTGCGGCGAATACAGCTGTTTGGCAAGCTGTTGCGTGATGGTCGAGCCGCCGCCGGCGTTTTTCTGGCGCAGCAGCAGGGTCTTCACGAACACTCGCATGAACGCGCGCATGTCGATGCCCGAGTGGTCCTCGAACCGCGAGTCCTCGGTGGCGATGAGGGCATCAACCACATGCTGCGAGATTTCAGAATAATCGGCATACACGCGGTTGCCCGAGTTGCGGTAATAGCGCCCCATCTCTTCGCCGTCGGCGGTATAGATCACCGTGGCGAACTTGTCGTTGGGGTTCTTGAGTTCCTCGACCGGGGGCATGTAGCCGATCCAGCCGTTGTATATCAGAATGAAAAGCAACACCACGGCTGCGACGCCGATGGCGAATATGCGCCACATCCAGCCTATTATGCGGCGGGTGCGCTCTTCTTTATTGCGTGGTTTGGTGTCAGATGTCGTCATAAGGTCATTCACCCGCAGTGGCGAACGGTTGTTTTTCGGGCGTCACTGCACTGCGTTTCAAACGGCAAAGTTACAAAAACTCCATGAGCCCCCTCCAATCTTTAATAATATTTTTCGCCGCGCTTGTGGCATTTATATGATTTTAGGTAAATTTGCAATGGGAACAGCCGCACAGCGCGGTTTCCATCTAACAGTTCACCGCTCACAACATGCCACACAACCACACCATACCCGATACAGACACAAGGCAGTTGCCCTCGTTCTCGCTGATGCAGGCCGTGAAACGCCGTTTCTTTGCCATGCGCAACGGTGACCTGGCCGCACAGATGATTGCCGGCGGAATAGGCTATAAAATAATTTTCGGACTCAATCTACCGCAGATCAGCGACATAGCCGCCGCCCTGCGCGACGGCACACTTGACGGCGCAGACCATAGGCCTGACGCCGCGGAACTCGCGCAGACCGCACGGCTGTTATGGGCGAACACCACAACACGCGAAAGCCTGCTGCTGGCGCCGATGTTAATCGATCCCGACACACTCCCTGCCACAGAGGCCACTGCCATGCTTGCGGCGTGCCCCACGACCGAGGTTGCCGACGTGCTCTGCCTGAAACTGCTGAAACGACACCCCGATGCCGAGGCTATCGCCACCGGCCTTTACGGCCGCGCTGACGCCGGCACACTCGGCCGCTACGGCGCGTTGCGCCTGATAATGAACCTGCTGGCAATGAACCGGTGCGACCTTACCACGGCACGGAAGATGGCCGAGGCCGAGACAGCGCATAACGAAACCCTCACCCGCCGCCTCGCACGCCAGATTATCGATGAAGTGGAATTCCTCTCGGAACCCGACTGATTGGACGACATAAATATCGTTACAACAAGGATGATTACCCGCGGTATTCGAGGCGGTAGACGTGGGTGGTGGAGGGGCCGACAGTGAAATGGCGCGAAGAGCGCAGGCCCGCAGCCCACAGAATCGTGTCGCCGGCTGCAAGCACACGGGCACGCTGTTTGTCGGCAAGCGAAAGGTGCGCGTCACGGTAGATATCGCTTAGCAGGCGGCTCCCTTTCATGCCAAACGGAGCCATACGGTCGCCGATGCGCGGCGCCCGCCACACCAGCGGCACATCGGCCGCCGAGGCATCGAGCCACCGCACGCCGGCATCGGCCGTCGGGCGGAAGTCCGCGACAGGCAACAGGCTGACGCGCAAGCCTTCAGGATAGCTGTCAGGAGAGGCAAGCCGGAAACAGATTTCAGGCACATCAACGTCTTCGGCGTCATAGCGTTTAAGACGCCCGCGGTCGAGCAGCCATGAAAGGCCGTTGCGGTCGCGGAACAGCCGTCCGCTCGCACCGGCACGGACCGACTGTGCAATCTGCGCCACAATATCACCGTCAAATCTCTCAAGCAGATGAAAAAGCAACGCCTCGCCGGCGCCGCAGTAATCCAGAGCATCGGCAACAAGATATTCGTCGCCGTCGAGGAAACTGGGTCTGAGACCGGCGACAAGTTCTGATAACAGACGGCTGTCGGCCTGCAGGTTGCCGATGGTCGTGTCTATCTGGCGCAGTGCGCCCGGAAACAGTTGCTCGATTCCGGGCAAGAGGCGGTTGCGCACACGGTTGCGGAGGTAATCGTCAGCGGCGTTGGTCGAGTCATCGACCCACGAAAGTCCACGGCGCCGCAGATAGGTTTCAATGTCGTGGCGGCTCACCCCTAACAGAGGTCGCACAAAAATGCCCCGCGATTCGGCAATGCCCGAAAGACCGCGCAGACCTGTGCCACGCAAAAGATTAAGGAAAAATGTCTCGCGGCTATCCTCGACATGATGGCCGATGGCCACGCACGACAGCCCCAGCTCACGCGCACGGCTCTCGAACCACTCATAACGCAACGAGCGGCAGGCCATCTCGACTGATTCGCCCGTCTCCCTGCGCCGGGCGCCCACATCGAACCGCACCTCATGGAAACCGCACCCCAGAGCGCGGGCCATATCGGCGGCAAACCGGGCGTCGCGGTCGCTCTCGGCACCGCGCAGACCGAAATGGCAGTGCAGGGCCATGCAGTCATAACCGGCATCGCGCACGGCGGCAAGCAGGGCCATCGAATCGGCGCCACCGCTGAACGCCACCCCGATGCGGGCCTGCGGAGGCCTCAGACCATGACGTTCAAGCACACCGGCCACAATAGCCGGCAGGGACAACTGCGTATGTGATTTCATGCGATTGGTTCTATGTGATGGATAACAGGGGGCCTACAGTTACAGGTATTCATTGTAGCGACCCAATGCCATTAACTTAAGGCGCGGTGGCGTCTGAAAGACGCCGATTTTTTCGTAACCGGGTATGCCGTAGCCCGCAGGGCGGAGGTGTGCCCGGTTATGGTTTCCACAAAGGGAGGGGCGTCCGGAGGACGCTGATTTACATATATTTTCAACATATCTATGTCAATGACGGCTGTTTCAGAAATAATCATGTGTAAATCGGCGTCCTCCGGACGCCCTCGTTATGTCGGGATTCAAGTCCGTGCACGACTTCGCCCTACGGGCTACGTCGTGCACGGTTACGAAAAAATCGGCGTCTTTCAGACGCCACTGCGCCTTAAGTTAATAACTTTGGGTAGCGACCCTACAATAAAATGTTTCCTGAACTGACATATACTGCCATTTACGCTCAGGGATTCAGCTGATTGGGGTCGAAAAAGTCCATGATCTGGCGCGAATGCTCGAGCAGAAGGGCGCCCGGGCCGTCGGGATCCTGCTGAGCCGATGCCTCGTAGGCCGATATGGCGCCGGCACGGTCGCCGGTTTTCCAGAGAAGTTTCCCCTTTTCGGCCAGAGCGGCTGCAAGCAACGCCTCGCCGCACGAATCCTGATTCATCGCAAATGTCAGCTCGTCGATGACCGGCTGCAATTTACTTAGCGCAATCTCCGGACTATTCTCTTCCGTGATTTGTTTAAGATTTTGAAGTGTAATCATTTTTAACTACTTTTGAGGTGGTGAAACAACGGGAACAACGCATGGCGACTGTTCCTGTGTCACCAACCGTCCCACAAATATAACAATTTATTTGACGATAATATGCGCATCATCATAAGACTTTTTTGCCTGGCAGCATTGCTGACCGGTTTCACGGCGTTCGGAGCCGACCCTACGGCCACGTCATACACATCGTCGCAGTGCGCGGGCACACATATCCCCTACCCCGCACCCGAGGGTGCGACCTCAGCGCCCGACTCACTCACGGCGGTGTTCGTGAACCATGTGGGGCGCCACGGCGCGCGTTTCCCGTCATCGGCCTCAAACACCCGTGAGCTGCTGAAAGCGCTGCACGAGGCCGATTCGGCAAAGACAATCACCCCCGCAGGGCGGCGGCTTATGGAACTGGCCGGATATGTGGCCGAACGGTGCCACAACCGTTGGGGCGCGCTCGACTCGCTGGGCATGGCTGAACAGCGCGGCATAGCCTCGCGCATGTTCCGCGCTTACCTGCGGCTGTTCGACGGTGGCAATGTGATGGCAATCAGCTCTTACGCCCCGCGGTGCGTGATGTCGATGTTCGAGTTCTGCCATCAGCTCGACCGCCTGAACAACCATGTGGAGACTGTCACCACCTCCGGGCGCCAGAACTCACAGTTGATGCGCCCGTTCGACCTCGACACCGAATATATCGACTGGCGTGAGTCGCGCGCCTGGGAAGAACCCTACCGCATGGAGTTCGAGACAACGGTACCGACCGCTCCCGCACGCAAAATCGTGGGCGACCTCTACAAAGACTCGGGCCGCGAGCGCCGGCTGTCGATGACGATGTACAATTTCCTGTCGTGCCTCCCCGCGATGGGAATGGCCAACGAGTTCGACCAATATTTCACCAACGCCGAGCTTAACGCGCTCTGGGCCGTCGATAACCTGCGCAGTTACCTGCGTTACAGCGCCTCGACCATCTCCACGCTCCCCGCCGACCTGGCCGCCCCGCTGCTGCTCGACCTCATACAGACCACCGACGCCGCCGTGCTCGGGCAGTCGGCCCAGACGGTGCGCCTGCGTTTCGGCCATGCCGAGACACTGATGCCGCTCTTCTCGCTGATGCGTCTGCGCGATGCGTATTACATGACCAACTATTTCGACACCGTAGCCATGCACTGGCGCGACTTCGACATTGTGCCGATGGCCGCCAACCTGCAGATCATACTCTACAAGTCGAAACGCGGCAACTTCTATGTGCGGTTCGACCTCAACGAGCACCCCATCCCGCTGATGCCCAACTCAGACGAAATCTACCTGCCGTGGGCCACGGCACGCCAGTACCTCAACCGCTGCCTGCCACTGCACCTGCAGCTGTAACAAAAACCCGCGCCGGTTGTTGTTACAGTAAAAGACATTTATACACAACTATACACAACCGACGATTATGAAAAAACTGTTGTTTATGCTGATTGCGCTCATGATGGGCGCAACAGCCGCCATGGCCGACTCTTACACCATCAACCGCGATAAACTGCCCGAAAACGCGCAACAGTTCCTGACCGAACACTTCCCCAAGGCAAAAGTGGCGATGATAAAGGTCGACAGGCACCTGCTGAAAAAAACCGATTATGACGTAAAGCTCGTAGACGGCACCAAAATCGAGTTCTCCAATTCAGGCAAATGGACCTCGGTCAGCCGCAAGCAGGGGAAGGCCGTGCCCGACGGCATAGTGCCCAAAGCCATACGCAACTACGTAGCAAAGAACTACCCCGGCGAGAGCATCACCGAGATCGAGAAGAAATCCACATGCTATGAAGTCGAACTCTCGGCCGGCGTGGAACTGCGGTTCTCGCTGCTCGGCTCGTTCCAGCGCGTCATCGGTATCGACGACTGACACGCCGCCTTACGATAGCCGCACACTATAACCGATTGAAACCCATAACCTGTTGGACCAATGAGAAAGACAATTCTGTTTATTACCGCCGCCATGTTGACCGCATGCGCTGCCACTGCCGCCACACGCCACG
>USKE01000118.1 GCA_900555165.1 uncultured Porphyromonadaceae bacterium
ATCACCAACATGGGCCCCGCGGTTGCCGCCGATCCCCCCTACCGATGAATTGGCGGTGAGGATGCCTGAGAAGGCCGAGGTCTTGACCGACGATGAGGTGCGCAGGTCACCGGCGATACCGCCGGCCGAGGCCTCGGGCAGGTTGATGTCGGCACCGGCCACGAAACAGCCGTTGACTGCCGAACTGTTGGTGAGGATGCCGCCTACAGAGCCGAATGTGCCGTCAAACTCCTCGCCTGTGGCCTTGAGGCCGTAGATGTGGATATTGTCGACTGTGATGCCCATGCCGTTGGCCACCACCACGCCGGCGGCGGAGCCGCTTGCAAGGTCAAGCACGGGGTCGGTGAATATGATGTCTTTTACAACGGCGCCCATCGACGCGGTTCCGAGCATGGCCTGGTACTGGGCGTGGCCGGTGGTGAAGTTGGCCACAGTGTGCCCGTCGCCATCAAGTGTGCCCGAGAAACCCTCGACCGGCTTGAAAGAGAAACCTGTGCCGTCGATATCGGCGGCAAGTTTGTATGATGCAGTGAGGGCGCTCTTCATCTGCTGGAGGTCGGCGATGGTGGCGATGAGATACGGATTCCCGGGTGTGCCTTCGCCGCCCTGGAACTTGTTGAGAGGCAGGTCATATAGGCGCTGGGTGTAAGAGTCAGTGCCGTCGGCGTAGAGCAGGTGCAGGGTGGGTGTCGAGCCGCTGTTGAGCACGCTGATGTTCATCAGGGCACCGCCGGCCTCATCGGGTCCGGCTTCGAAAATCGGTGCCGATTTGGCGTCGGCGATAAGGAGCACTTCGTCGGCGGCAGTCGAACCGGCGGCTTTCTGACGCTTTACGAGCACGAGGTATTCCATGTCGGCATCGGTGTCGAACAGATAGGGGTCGAGTGTGCTGGCGCTGATGTAGACCTGGGCGTACTGCACGTTCCGGCCGATGTTAAGCTCGTCTACATGATCCATCTCGCCCTCAGGCGTAATCCAGCCCACGAGTTCCACGGTATTCCCCTCGGCGTCTTCGAGATGGTCACCGAGGCTTACGGCATACATGGGGCGCCCGGCCAGGGCCACGCGGTCGAAACCGGTGGTGAGGCTGTAGCCGCCGACGGTCAGGGGAAGATCCACCACGGTCTGTCCTGTCACAAGGTCAACGATGTGGAACAGGGTATTGTCTTCCTTGATGAAGAGAGCCTGGGCGTGCTCGCCTTTGATGTCGGAGAGTGTGGCCATGTAGTTGGCGTTCTCGTCGATTGTGAGGGTCTTCTGTCCGTTCAGGTCATATACGTAATATGAACGTATGGGGTTGTCGAGGTCGGCCGAGGGCACGTCAAGCACGGTAACCACGAAGGCCGGGGTGCCGTCTGCCGTATAGTCGGTGAAGTTGACATCGTCGGTATAGCGCAGCAGGCCCACTCCGTAATATTTGGCGATATTGCCGTCAGAAGGCATTTCAGTGGGTATTGATACCGACCACTCCTTGTTGGTGACGGTTGAGGTGGCCGAGGGCATCGTGTAGACATCTACGGTGAGACTGTTGTCGGGTGTTACCGAGGGCTCGGCCATCAGGTCATCTGAATTCACCCAGAATGATTTCTCATACTTGCTGAAAATCAGAGCAGGTTTGCCGTCGGCAGTTGTGCTGAGCATGAAGAACGGGGTGTTGTCCTGGTTGCCGGGGATGTTGTTCCACGGCAGTTCAAGCTCGAGTACTGACACCGGGCCGCCGCTGTAGCCGGCTTTCTTGTAGGTGGTGAGCTTATATTTATAGGCGTTGCTGAACTCCTCGAACGACTCGTAGTCGTCAGCCGATCCGGGCTGTTCCGAATCCATCACGGTCATGAGGAAATCCTCGGAGAATTTCGAAGTGGCGTAGTTGACGGCGTCGACCACATAGCCTGAAAACTCCGTCACCACAGGCGTGTTGCCCGATTCATCGGGGGTGGCGCCTATGGAATAGACTTTTGTGTGCGAGTTCACCGTATAATCCGGTGTGTTGCAGAAGACGGTGACCAGCAGCTCGTAGTTGTTGTCGAAATTGAAGAATTTCTGTGAGAGGTTCATGTCAAGCTGCACGTCTGCGACGCGTGTCTCGCCTTCGGCCAGGGTGCAGACATCCTTGACCTTGCCGATCTCCTGGCAGAGGTTGTCGTAGACTGTGATCTCGAACCCTGTGGTGAGTTTCTGGGTGGCCATGCCGCCGGGGAGTTCGACTTCCTCGTAGGTTTTGTTGAAGGTGGCATACCATACGTTGCCGTCCGGGGCGAGCAGCCAGGTAAAGTCTTCGCCTGCGGGGAGCACATGCGACGGCGCCACGGAGGCCAGACGGGCCTGTGCCCCGTTCTTGAGCACGGGGGTGCCCGAAACGCCGGGTGTGAACGAGCGCAGCTGCGGCACTCCGGCAAACTTGGCGAACCGGTCGGGCATGGTGTAGTTGCCCGCAAAAGCCGATGCACTCACAGCCATGACCGATGCGGCCGCGACTGCTTTAGACAGTAATCTTTTTCTCATTGGTTATAGTGATAGATTGTGTAATTGCAGAGGGGGTTGATTTGATTAGGGTCTGCAAATTTAGGCAATTGCCAAATAATCTACAACTTATTTAATGATTATTAGGCTTTTTTCACAAAACCGGTGCCTTGCAGACAAAATATCACGAAAACAATGGGAACAACGGGAGTTATGGGAATTTTGGGAGTAATGGGAGGGGGTGTCAGCGGAAGAATTTGGGGGTGATTCCGATGAAGATCTCGAAATTGATGCCCGGCATGGGGCGCGAGAGCACCGAGAGATATTCTTCGTTGAACAGGTTGTTGACGGCGACCTTGAGCTGAAGGTCGAGGGGCTTGAACGACAGGTTCTTCTCAAGCGAGATGTTGCTCATGAAATAAGGGGGCAGGTGGCCCGAGAGGGTATAGTCGTTGCTCGACATGGTGAAACGCTCGGAATAATATGCCCATTTGTAAAGGAAACTCCACGAGCGCCATGACAGCCGCCCCGTCACCGAGGCCGAGTGGCGCGGCACGTAGGGGAGCTGTTTCCCCACCGACTGGTCAGCGGGCGACATCTTTTCGCCCCGGTTCACCGAGGGGGTACACGAGTATGAGCCGTTGAGGTCGATCTGCCAGTCGCGCCGGGGCGCCACGGCCAGGTTGGCCTTGGCCTCGATGCCGTAGGCATGCACCTCTTTCACGTTGCGCGGCGAGAAGAATCCCTTGGTGGTGGGGAGCCAGATAATCCAGTCGTCGATGTACGAGTCGAACCACGACAGCGAGCCGTCGAGCGAGAACACGCCGGCCTTGCCGATGTCGAACGACGCGCCGCAGTCGTATGTGAAACCATGCTCGCTGCGCAGGTCGGGGTTGCCGCCGGGCAGGAAATAGAGGTCGTTGAGCGATGGGAACCGGTAGTTACGCGACACCGAGGCGCGCAGCATCACGTTGCCGGCGCGCGATACGGTGCCGTCGATGAAGAACGCCGGAATCACGGGCGCCCAGCGGGTGCCGTACATGTCTTCGCGCATGACCACCGACAGCCCCAGGCGGTCGCAGGGCTGCCATTTGGCCGACACCGAGCCTGAAAGCTCTATGCGCCCTTTGTCGTAACCGACCACGGCCTTGTTGCCGTCCTGCAGGATGATGTTCTTGTCCTGACTGCGCACCAGATGCTGGTGGGCCGAGACGTTGGCGGTGAAATACCATTGTTTCACCGGGTTGTACTCCCCCTCGGCCTGCCCGTAGAAGGTGTTGACGCGCGAGCGCGAGCGTGTCATCGACGACCAGTTGCCCGGGGTGATCTCGCGGCGGTAGTCGTAAGCCATCCAGGTGTGAACGTAGCCGGCGCGCAGGCCGGTCTTCCAGGTGCGGCGGTTGTGGTCCCACGAGGCCATGGCGCGCAGTGTCTGCTCGCGCTGACGGTTCTCGAAGTCGGCCTCGTCGCCGTAGCCGGTGGTGAGCATGGGCAGCTCGCGGTTCGAGTTCAGATACCATGCGTTCAGGCCCAGGCGGTCGCCGCGCAGGGTGTTGTAATACACCTCCTGGAGTATGTGCAGGTCTTTGTACGAGCCGGAGCGGTTGCGCTCGGTGGGGTGGTACTGGCCTATGATGTTGTGGTCATCGTCGTAGATGTTGAGCTTTTTGTCGTGGTTAACGTACTTGAAGTCGTTGGGCGACGACGAGTAGACGGCGCGGGTCGATACCTGCCACCTGTCGCTGCCGTAGGTGAACCGCAGGAACTCGTCGAAGGTGCTGAACGAACCTATACCCTGCACGTACTGCATGTTCACCCCCTCGCCCACGTCGGGGGTGGTCGACAGTTTCACCAGGCCGCCGAGGCCGCCCCCGGTCTCGTTTACGCTCGACGTGCCGTGCAGCAGCGACGCGCGGTCGATGAAATATGAGGGGATGGTCGAGAAATCGGTCATGCCGAGCATGGGGTTGTTTATTCGCATGCCGTTCCATGTAACCTGGGTGTGGCTCGGCGACGTGCCGCGGAACGCCACGGTCGACAGCGTGGCGCGGCCGTAGCTCTTCACGAACACCGACGAGTTGTAGGTGAGTACGTCGGCCATGGAGAGGGCGATGTTCTCTTTCAGCGCGAGCGAGTCGAACACGGTCTTCTGCACGCCGATGTCTTTCATCGGGCGGCGTCCGGTCACAGTTACTTCGCGCAGGTTGCGCCCACGCATGCTCTGTGCCGCGGCTGAGCCAACCGTGAGAGTCATGACTGTGGCGATGAGTGCGATGCGTTTCATAAGTCTGTTATTTCCAGCAGAATGCGCCGGGGATTATCCCCACATAGAACTCGTCGATCAGTTCGCCGCCGGGGGTGTAGCGGTAGATCATGCCCTGCTGCTGGTAGTCGATGGCATCGGCCACGTAGACCTCGCCGTTGCGGGGGTTGACCGTAAGCCCGTAATATTTGGTGTTGCGGAATGACAGGAACGGTCTGACGGGGAGGCGGTCGGCGTTGACGTCCATCTGCCAGATGTCGTTGTTGATCCAGTAGAGGGTGTCGCCGTGGCCGTTGAGCTGAACCTCAGAGGGGGCGTCGCCGAGGCGGAAACGGAACTGTTTCTCAACGGTGAACGTGGCCGGGTCGATGCGGTACAGCGAGGGTGCCTCATAGCCATAGGGCGAGCCCTCGTAGCCGCCGTCGGTCACGGTCCACATCTTCATGTTGCAGTCCATCACCAGCGATGTAGGCTGTATGCCGATTTCGAGCTGGTCCACCACCCGGTCGGTCTCGGTGTCGATCTTGATAATGCGGTTCTGGTAGCTCCAGCAGTTGCAGAACACATATTTGCCGTAGCTTACCATCTGTTCGGTCGAGCCGCTCTCCATTGTCATGCCGGGCACGGTGATGTAGCCTGTTATGCAGTAGCGGCGCGGGTCGACGATGAAGATGCGGTTATCCCATATCTGGGTGACGTATGCCTTGTTGTCGCTGACGAAATGGATGTAGCGCGGCGAGGTGAGTCCTTCGATGCGGCCGATCTCCTTGAACGTGTCGAGGTCGATGGCGAATATAACCTGCGAGTTGTTGACCACAATCCACCCCTTGTTGTCGTAGATGGTCATGGACTGGGCCACGTCGCCGAGTTTCATGCCGTTGGCGCGATAGAACACCTCGTTCTCCACATGGTTGGTGGCGGGGTCGTAGTACGACAGGGTGGCGTTTCCGTACTGGAAATTCCCCTCGTTGGTGATGAACAGCCCCTCGCCCGAGGCGTTGAAATCTTCAGAAGGGCCGTATTCCCACTCCATGCACCCGGTCAGGGCCGTGGCGGCGATGAGGGCAAGCAGGGTGGTAAGGTATTTTCTCAGGGTCATGGCTGTGTGTGAGTGTGACAGTCCCCTGCAGAGGCCTGCGGCACCCAATAAGCCGCGTTGACCTCTGCCGGGGACAGGGCAGATAATATTAAAGGGAACTTGATGTTTCAGAGTGTGGTAACTGCTGTTTTAGAGTTTTTTGTTTAGGGCCTTTAGGGTTCTTAGGGTCTTTAGGGTCGTTAAGGACTTTAAAGACTTTAAAGACTTTAAAGACTTTAAAGACTTTAAAGACTTTAAAAACCTTAAAGACCTTACTTTTTCTTCGGCTTTGATTTTTTTGCGCTCATGGTCAGGTCAATGAACCCGCAGACCTCGGTTGAGTTCTCGCCGAGCCAGCCGGCTTTCGACTGCACGCCGGTCTGCACCTTCACGAAGTCGATGTACTGCAGGGGGATATGCTGCAGGCTCGGGTACATTGCGTTTTCGATCAGCATACCGTTGCGCTGACCCGAACCGTCGGTTGAGTCGCCTCCGGCCAGATTGTCAGAACCGATGTTGTCGGTATAGCCCCAGGGGAAGGCCCAGTTGTCCCACAGTCCGGTGTCGGGATCCTGTGTGGTGCGCGCCGCCAGGCGTGTGCCGCGCAGGGTGTATGAGTCGGCCGAAATCCATGCCGGGTAGTAGTAATCCTGGCGGTGGAAGGCGTTGAGATAGTCTACGGTGCCTGACTGGCCGCGGTTGTCGGTCCACTGCACGGCCATGGCGGGCCCGGCGGGGCGGTAGTAGGTCACGGCGTAGTCCTGCCAGGTGGATGCCTGGCCGGTCTCGCTGCCGCGCAGTTCATACCATTCGTCGTCGGGAAGGCCGTTGCCGTTCACGTCCTGCATCACGTACACTATGCCGGGTTCGTTGCTGCCCCCCTGGCCCGAGCCGGCGTTGAGGAACGCGTTGCCGAGCACGGCAAAGTCGTATGCGTTGCCGTCGACACCGAAAGCGAAGTTGCCGTCGGTGCGCGGGATGCTGTGGTCGAAACCGACTATGATGTATCCGCCCCAGGCGCCGAGCGATACGTATGCGCCCGATTCCAGGCGTTTGGCGGCCCAGGCGTTTGCGGCCTCGGGGGTGGTCTCGGCGCCGGTCATTCCGCCGGTGCCGGTCTCGTTGATGAACTGTCCCGGGGCGGGAACCCACTCGAACACCGTAGTGGCCGTGGCTTTGCTTGAGCCGGTGGCGCGGCGGAACCGCGAGGCCTCGTCACCCTCGACACACACCACCTCGACCGAGGCCGTGGCGGTGCCGTTCACCAGGATTGACACCAGGTAGGTGCCCGGTTTTTCGGGGGTGAAGATGAATGTGCTCTCGCTGCATCCGGCATCGCGGCCGTCGACACTC
>USKE01000119.1 GCA_900555165.1 uncultured Porphyromonadaceae bacterium
CCGCCATGCTCACGGCCTGCCAGACGAAAGAACAGAAAGAAGAATACAACATGGCCGCGCAGATAGGCGCACAGCATGCCCGCGAAGTCGGCGCCCTGATCGAGACCGGCGATACCCTGCAAACCCAGGACCTGCTTATCGAGATTGCCTCGCGCGAGAGCGAAATACGCCGACGCGGAGCCGCAAAGGTCGCCGACGCATATCACCGCGCGTTCATGCTCACACTCGACAGCATCAACCCCGCGCTGGCCGCAGAACTTGAGGGAGCGGCCGCGGCACGCTGAAACACAGGCTACACAACCGACTGCGTTCCACGGGCATATCTGCAGCACATGTCAACCAAATGCCCCGACAAACCGTTTGAACAAGAAACGTTCAACTGTTTGTCATGGCCCTCAGACTACCCGACATCTCACCCAAGCCACCCGAGTCACACCCGTCAGGTGTGTTTTTCGCGGCACGACAGGCCCTGCGCCGTCATGCATCAGGCGGCAATATCCTTATCCTCGCCACTGTGGCGGCGCTCATAGTGGCCAACCTGCCGTTCACCTCGGCCCTCTACCGGGAATTCTGGCAACAGGAGGTAAGACTGCAGGTGGGGAGTTTCAACATCTTCTCGCACGCCGGCCATCCGATGACACTGCTGTCGTTCATCAACGACGCGCTGATGACCATATTCTTCTTCACCATAGGCCTGGAAATCAAGCGCGAGGTGCTGGTGGGCGAGCTGTCGTCGTTCCGCAAGGCACTGCTCCCTATCCTGGCGGCTATCGGCGGCATGATAGTGCCGGTGGTGATATTCTACCTTATGGCACAAGGGACAGACTATTCACGGGGCACAGCCATACCCATGGCCACCGACATAGCTTTCACACTGGGTCTGCTGGGCATGCTCGGGTCGCGTGTTCCACTGTCGCTGAAGATATTCCTGACCACCCTCGCCGTGGTCGACGACATAGGGGGCATCATCGTCATAGCCACATTCTATTCAGGCCATATAGAGATAATGCCGCTTGTCTACGCCCTGATTCTGTTAGGGATACTCGTCCTGGGGCAGTTCATGCTCATCCAGTCAAAAATCTTCTATCTGGGCATCGGAGGCGTGATATGGTTCCTGTTCCTCAATTCGGGCGTGCACCCCACTATCGCAGGTGTTCTGGTGGCGTTCTGCGTGCCGGCAAAACCGGTGTTCAACCCGCGTAACTACATCATAGCCATACGCGCGGCCATGTCGCATTTCCGCGCCGACGATGACGAGAAACTGACACGGCGCACTATACTGTCGTCGGCGCAGATGGACTGGCTTAAACAGGTGGAATCTGCCTCTGACAAAGTAATCTCGCCGTTGCAGGACCTCGAAGACTCCCTGCATGCCATAGTCAACTATCTCATCGTGCCGCTGTTCGCCTTCGCCAACGCCGGCATATACCTGCTCGACATGAACCCGGGCGATATGGTAAGCGGCGTGTCGCTGGCCATAATCGTAGCGCTGGTCGGCGGTAAATTCCTGGGGATATTCCTCTTCTCGTGGGGAGCCGTGAAACTGCGTATCGCCCCGATGCCCGCGGCGGCAAACTGGGGCATGATGGCCGGTGTGGCCGCCCTCGGAGGCATAGGGTTCACCGTATCGCTGTTTATCGCCAACCTGTCGTTTGACGCTGCCACCCCCGCCGGGTCGGCACTGCTTGACATGGCCAAGCTCGGCATCGTCATCGGCTCCGTGATAGCCGCCGGCGCCGGCATGACACTGCTGTCGGCCACCCTGCCGAAAGCCCCGGGCAAAGAGGATTAGAGGCCATATAAAAATATCTGTTAACCATTTTTAGCATCGCGGCGGCAATTTTACTGCCGGAGGGTGATGGCGTGTTAAAGGAAATCTGTAAATTTGTAGTTACAATGACAGATTTCCTCAAAACACTTATCACAGCTGTGTGCGCCCTGTTATGCGCATGCGGGGCATCGTGCCAGGTAAACGCCGAGCAGATGCTGCGCGTGGGGCAGAACGCGCTTTATTTCGAGGACTACATGCTGTCGATACAATATTTCAACCAGGCCATAGCCGCCAAGCCCTATCTGGCCCAGCCCTGGTTCTTCAGGTCAGTGGCAAAACTGAATCTTGACGATTACCTCGGCTCGGAGGCCGACGCCCCGGCCCCCCCACGCCCTCGGCCGCCATAGAACGCAACCCGTTCATCGCCGACGCATACGAGGTCAGGGGCGTGGCACGCCAGAACCAGGGGAAACTCCGCGATGCCGTGGCCGATTATGACGCCGCCCTGGCCCTGGCACCGCGCTCGCGCGGACTGATGTTCAACAAGGCGCTTGCACAGGAGGAACTCAACGACCTCGACAGCGCCACCGTGACCTTCGACCAGCTGCTTGAATCATACCCCGGGTTTGACAACGGTTATGTGGGCCGCGCGCGGCTCTATCTGCACAAAGGCGACACGGTCGCCGCCCTGGCCGATGTAGACAAGGCTCTTGAGCTGAACCGCAACCTCGCCAACGCATACCTGCTGCGGGCCGACGTGACCATAAAGGGTTACGACATGGCACGCGCCAACGTGGCCGGCGCCGACACCCTGAGCGCCAACCGCTGGCAACGCGCCGAGCAGGATCTCTCGCATGCGATACGCCTGCTGCCGCGCGAAGCCGGACTGTATGTGAACCGCGCGTACCTGCGGTATAACCTCGACGACTTTTTCGGTGCAATGGCCGACTACGACTATGCCATACAGCTTGACCCGCTGAACACCGCCGCCATTTACAACCGCGCGCTCCTGCGCATGGAGACTGCCGACAACGACCGCGCCATACAGGATTTCACCCGGGTGCTCGAGAATGACCCGACCGATTACCGCTCACTCTACAACCGCGCACTGCTCTATGCCGAAACCCGCAACTACGCCAAGGCCATAGAAGACATAAACGAGGTAATGAAAGGGAATCCAGAGATGCCTGAGGCGCTCTATTTCCGCAGTGACATATACCGCCGCCAGGGTAAGATGACGCAGGCCGAGAAAGACTACAACCGCGCGCTTGCCCTCTCGAAGAATCTGAAACCCAAGCCTATGGAGGGCTCTTCCATCACCCCGGGCAGTAACCCTGCGCGCGATGACGCCGACAGCGGTACCGGCGACGCCCCCATGACCAGTGAGGAGGTGGCGAAGCGTTTCACCGCCCTGCGCACCGTGGATCGCGAGATAGACGTGGACCGCGAATACAACAACAAAGACATACGCGGGCGCGTGCAGGACAACCAGCAGCGCATCGAGATCGAGCCGATGTTTGCCGTGACATATTACATCGCGCCCACCGACCTGCGTCCGTCGGGCTACTATATGAAAGAGGCCGACGACATAAACCAGACCCGCGTGCTGCGCATGAGCCTGCAGGTGACCAACCAGCCTGTAACGCTCACCGAAGAAGATGACATACAGCGTCATTTCAAGTCAATAGACTATTACACGTCGTACCTGTCGACCCACACGCCGCGAGCCATCGACTATTTCGGGCGAGCCATCGACTTCATGATGGTGAGGAACTATGCAGCCGCCATCGAGGACCTGAACCGCGCCGTGGCCCTGACACCCGATTTCGCGCTGGCATATTTCGTGCGCGGCGTGGCACGCGCGGCGCTTTTCAGCGCCGGACGCGGCGACCGAGAGAACGCACTCATCAACGGCCGCACGGTAATAGCCGATTTCGACAAGGCGCTCGAACTCTCGCCCCGCATGCCGTTCGCACTGTTCAACAAAGGAAACATGCTGGCCGAGATGGGCGACTTCACATCGGCGCTGAGCGCCTACAGCAAAGCCATCGAGCTGAAACCCGATTTCGGCGAGGCATATTACAACCGGGGCTACGCCTACTTCCAGCTCGGCAACCGCGAGAAAGGTGCCGAAAACCTCTCGAAAGCAGGTGAACTCGGCGTAATCCCCTCTTACAATCTGCTCAAACGCATGAAGTGACACTGACAATACAAAAACCAGACATAAAACCACTGTAACACCTAAAAACACGATACCAGCAATGTTAAACCTGACTGCCGAAGACCGCGCGATACTGAACCAGCGCGGCATCACCGAAGAAACACTGCAGGCACAGGTGAACCGTTTTGAAACCGGTTTCCCCTACCTGAAGATTTTTGCCCCGGCCACACCCGCCGAAGGCATAACCGTGCTTGACGACGCCGGACAGACCGCCGCCGTGGCACGCTGGAACAAATACCTGGCCGACGAGGCTGTGGCCCGTTACGAGGCTGCCGCCGGGCGGCTGGGCGTCGTGAAGTTCGTGCCCGCCTCGGGCGCCGCATCGCGCATGTTCAAGGCGCTGTTCGCTTTCGTCGACGGCGAGGCCGAGCATCCCGCCGAAGGCTCTGACGTGGCCGCGCTGATAAAGGACATCCACCGGGTGGCATTCTTCAACGAACTCGATGCCGCCTGCATCCGCATCTACGGCAAGGGGGTTGACGCCCTTGTGGCCGAAGGACGCGAGAAAGATGTGATCCGCGGCATAATCGGCGCCGACGGCCTCAACTACGGCGCCCTCCCCAAAGGTCTGCTCACATTCCACCATGCCGGCGACACCACCCGCACCCCGGTTGAGGAACAGCTTGTAGAGGGCGCACAGTCGGCACAGCAGGCCGACGGCACCGTGAACATGCACCTGACCGTATCGGGCGCGCACCGTAAAGCCTTCGAGGCAAAACTCAAAGAGGCCATCCCCGTAATCGAGAAGAAGATGGGCGTCAGCATAAACGTATCCATGTCAGAGCAGATGCAGTCGACCGACACTGTAGCCGTCAACGAAGACAACACCCTGTTCCGCGAAGACGGCAAGCTCGTGTTCCGTCCCGGCGGCCACGGCGCCCTGATCCGTAACCTCAACGACATCGATTCGACAGTCGTGTTCATCAAGAACATCGACAACGTGGTGCCCGACTCGCGCCGAGAACCCACCCTTCAGTACAAGAAAGTAATCGCCGGATACCTCATCGAACTGCATGACCGCATCGAGAAATATGTGGGCCTTATCGACGCACGCCGGTACACCCCCGCCGACCTGGCCGAGATGACGGCATTCATGCGCAAGGCCTTCTCGTTCGACGCACCCGAGTTCGACACCCTCACCGGCGAGGATCTGGCCACCTATATGCGCGGCATCCTTGACCGCCCGCTGCGCGTCTGCGGCATGGTGAAGAACGAGGGCGAACCCGGCGGCGGCCCGTACATAGCCTACAACACCGACGGTTCACGGTCGCTCCAAATTCTCGAGAGCACCCAGATTGACCTCTCTAAAGAAGAGAACCGCACCATGATGGCCGGCGCCACCCACTTCAATCCGGTCGACCTGGTATGCTACATCAAGGATGTGGCCGGCCGTAAATTCAACCTGCCTGACTATGTTGACCCGGAGACAGGTTTCATCTCGTCGAAGTCGCTCCATGGCCGCGCCCTCAAGGCTCTCGAACTCCCCGGCCTCTGGAACGGCGCCATGAGCCGTTGGAACACCGCGTTCGTCGAGGTGCCCATCGAGACTTTCAACCCCGTAAAGACCGTAAACGACCTGCTGCGCCCCCAGCACCAGGCATAAGCCACTTGCACCGGCATCCGATTGCAGGGTCGCTATATGTGGCCACCGCCCACCCCATTGATTGTCAGCAATCATGGTTATCATGTGGTTGCGGTCGCTACATGTAGCGACCCTACAATGAAATCCCTGTATTGACGATACCGGCGTATATATTTCTTCGCATATCTCTCCGACAATGATTGGCCTGATTGACTGCAACAACTTTTTCGTGTCGTGTGAGCGCGTGTTTCATCCGCGGCTCATAGGGCGCCCGGTCGTCGTGATGAGCAACGGCGACGGATGTGCCGTTGCCATGTCAAACGAGGCCAAGGCCCTTGGCATCACCCGCGGCGTGCCCATATACCAGATACGCGACATAATCAGGCGCCACAACGTGATTACCGTGCACGGCGACCACCGGCTGTACGGCGACCTGTCGGCGCGCGTAATGTCGACCATCGAGGAACTGGTGCCCGATATCGAGATATACTCGGTCGACGAATGTTTCATTCATTTCCCGCCGGGCACCATTGAACAGACCGAACAGCTTGCCCGCGAAATCGTGAAACGGGTGCGCCGCAACGTCGGCATCCCCACGTCGCTCGGCATCGCCCCCACAAAGACACTGGCCAAAATCGCCGCCTCGTTCGCCAAGAAATATCCCGCTTACCGTGCCGTCTGCGTAATGGACACTGACGAAAAGCGCCGCAAGGCGCTTGCCCTGACCGACATCCGCAGCGTATGGGGCATAGGGCGCCGTCTGACACCCCGGTTGCAACAGGTGGGGATAGAGCGCGCCATCGATTTAGCCGACTTTTCCGAGGCTCGGGTGACAACCCTGCTGAATGTGACCGGACGCCGGACATGGCTTGAACTTAACGGCCACCCGTGCATCGAGCGCGAGGCCGAGCCTGAGCACAAGCAGATATGCTCGTCGCGTTCGTTCACCCCGGCACTCGAGACCATCGAGCAACTGCACGAGGCCGTATCGTCATTCATAACCATCGCATCCCGCAAACTAAGGCGCCAGCATTCATGCGCCCGAGGCGTGACCGTATTCCTGCGTACAAACCATTTCCGCACCGACCAGCCGCAATACAACCGGTCGACGTTCGTGACGCTCGAAGAGGCCACCGCCGACCTCATGACCCTTACAAAAGCCGCCATATCGGGCATCGACGCCATTTTCCGTCGCGGATACATGTACCGCAAGATCGGCGTCATCATCACCGACATAATTCCCGACAGCGCCGCACAGCCAAGCCTCTTCACATCTCCCGAAGACCGCGAACGCCGCAAACGCCTCATGCGTCTGCTCGACACCCTGAACGCCAATCCCCGCACCACCGACTCACTCAAGGTCGCCACCTGCCCCCTCCGCCGGCCCCCGGCACCTGCCCCCTCGGCAACAGAACCGGCCTTCTCCCTCTTCCTATCCGGCCGAAACCTCTCCGCGCCCGATTAACAGATTCACGCTAACGGCGAGATCAGAGAGGAACTACATGGACACCATCCATATTAAATTGCAGG
>USKE01000120.1 GCA_900555165.1 uncultured Porphyromonadaceae bacterium
TATCTCAAAAACCGACCACCGGAACGTTAACATTTATTATTAAACAGCCTCTTAATGTGATTTATCGCAAAAAACGACCACCGGAACGTTGACATTTATTTTTAAACAGCCTCTAATATTAAAACCGACAACGGCGCCCAAACAATTGTGTCTGAGCGCCGTTTTACGTGTGTAGTGTTGACCTCGAGTATGCGTCGCGGCAATCCCGACCGGCAAGGTCATCACCGCCTCATTAAATTAATTTAATAAAATGATGTAAACGCTTGTGAGACTCGCGGGAAAAAGATAACTTTGCCTAACAGCAAGACCTGACTCACATCATAAACAATACAAAAGGAATATAATTAATATCTTCTCAATATGGAAAACGAAGAACTGCTGAAGACCGTGAAAGAGAAAGCGATGGTCTGGCTCACCGACCAGTATGACGAAGCCACACGTGCCGAAGTCAAACAGATGCTTGAGGCCGAGGATCCCACCGCTCTCATCGAGGCCTTCTACAAAGACCTTGAATTCGGTACCGGCGGTCTGCGCGGCATCATGGGTGCCGGCACAAACCGCATGAACATCTACACCGTTGGCGCCGCCACCCAGGGCCTGGCCAACTACCTTAAAGAGGCATTCCCCGACCTGCCCCAGATTTCGGTGGCTGTGGGTCATGACGTGCGCAACAACTCGCGCAAATTCGCCGAAATCGTGGCCAACATCTTCTCGGCCAACGGCATCAAGGCTTATCTGTTCGACAGTTTCCGCCCCACCCCCGAACTCTCGTTCGCCATCCGTCACCTCGGCTGCCAGAGCGGTGTAAACATCACCGCCTCGCACAACCCCAAGGAATACAACGGCTACAAGGCATACTGGGCCGACGGCGCACAGATCATCGCCCCCCACGACGTGAATATCATCGACCATGTGAACCGCATCCAGAGCGTGGCCGACATCAAGTTCGAAGGAAATCCCGACCTCATCGAGATCATCGGCGACAAGATGGATCAGGATTATCTTGAGGCCATCAAAGGTCTGTCACTCTCGCCCGAGATCAACAAGAAATACCACGACCTGAAGATCGTCTACACCCCGATCCACGGCACCGGCGTGAAACTCGTGCCCGACTCGCTCATGAACTACGGGTTCACCAACATCATCCACGTGCCCGAACAGGATGTGCCGTCGGGCGACTTCCCCACCGTCGACTCCCCCAACCCCGAGAACGCATCGGCAATGGCAATGGCGGTGGCCAAAGCCAAGGAGGTAGAGGCCGACCTGGTGGTGGCATCAGACCCCGACGCCGACCGCATCGGCTGCGTCATCCGCGACAACAACGGCGAATACCAGCTCATCAACGGCAACCAGATTGTCATGATTCTGCTCAACTACATCATGCGCCGCAGCCGCGAGATGGGCAAGCTCACCGGCAACGAATATGTTGTCAAGACAATCGTGACGACAGAGACCATCAAGTCTATCGCCGAGGCAAACAACATCCGCATGTATGACTGCTACACCGGTTTCAAGTGGATCGCATCGGTAATCCGCGACAACGAGGGCACCGCCCGCTATCTCGGCGGCGGCGAGGAGAGCTACGGTTTCCTGGCCGAGACATTCGCCCGCGACAAAGACTCGGTGTCGGCAATCTCGCTTATGGCCGAGACCCTGGCATGGGCCAAGGAGAAAGGGATGAGTTTCATGGAGATGCTTCAGGACATCTACCTGAAGTACGGTTTCTCGCGTGAGCTCGGCATCTCTGTAGTGCGTCCGGGCAAGAGCGGCGCCGAAGAAATCCAGGCCATGATGAAACAGTTCCGCGAGAACCCGCCGAAACAGCTTGCCGGCAGCCCCGTGGTCGTCGTCAAGGACTATGCCGACCTGAACATGACCGACATGCGCGACGGCCACGTGGAGAAGATGGACTTCCCCGTTACCTCGAACGTGCTGCAGTATTTCACCGAGGACAACACCAAGGTTTCGGTACGTCCGTCAGGCACCGAGCCTAAAATCAAGTTCTACATCGAGGTTCACGGCAAGATGGCCTCGAAAGCCGACTATCATGCCGCCACCGAGGCCGCTGACGCCAAGATCGAGGCCGTGAAGAAAGACCTCGGCATCTGATAACACTCCTATCCCCTCGATAATACAGACAACGGGGATGTGTCACAGTCATAGACGCGGCACATCCCCGTTGTTTTCTATATCCGCCTAATGGAAGTAATCTACGAAGACAATCATATCGTGGTGGTCAACAAGGCCCCCGGCGAGATAGTACAGGGCGACAAGACCGGCGACACACCGCTTGTCGACACCGTCAGACTCTGGCTTAAAGCGAAATACAATAAACCAGGCAACGTGTTCTGCGGTGTCGTGCACCGCCTCGACCGCCCGGTTGGCGGACTCGTTGTCTTCGCCAAGACCTCGAAAGCGCTTACGCGGCTCAACGAGATGTTCCGCAACGGCGACGTGCACAAGACCTACTGGGCACTCTCGCGCAACCGCCCGAACCCCGCCGAGGGGGAGCTGCGCCACTGGCTCACTTCGGTAGAGAAGACCAACAAGTCATACGTCAGCGACCGGCCGCGCGAGGGCGCCAAGGAGGCACGGCTCAGATACCGGCTGATCGGCGCGTCTGCCCGCTACAGCCTTATCGAAGTACGGTTGCTCACCGGGCGAAAGCACCAGATCAGGGTGCAGCTCGCCTCGATCGGCTGCCCGATAAAGGGTGACCTGAAATATGGCGACAGACGCTCGAACCCCGACGGCTCGATTTCTCTGCTGGCACGGCACATCGAGTTCACACACCCGGTAAGCGGGAAACTGATCTCGCTTGACGCCCCCCTGCCCGACGATAACCTGTGGCAGGCCTTCGCCCCCGTCGCCGCTTCAGCCTCACATGATACAACGACAGACGCAACGACAGACACCACGACTCACCATAATGAATAAAGATAATCTGAAGATAGTATTTTTCGGCACTCCAGAATTTGCCGTCGAGAGCCTTGACGCCCTTGTCACCAACGGGTTCAACGTGGCCGGTGTGGTCACCATGCCCGACAAGCCTGCAGGGCGCGGACACCGCATGTACCAGTCGCCCGTCAAGGAGTATGCCCTTACGCACGGCCTTCCCCTGTTGCAGCCGGTGAATCTGAAAGATCCGGAATTCCAGGCCGAACTGAAAGCCTGGGGCGCCGACCTGTTCATAGTCATCGCCTTCAGGATGCTCCCCGAGGCGGTGTGGCAGATGCCCCCGCTGGGCACCTTCAACCTGCATGCGTCGCTGTTGCCGCGCTACCGCGGCGCGGCCCCCATAAACTGGGCCGTGATAAACGGCGACACCGAAACGGGCGTCACCACATTCTTCCTGAAACATGAAATCGACACGGGCGACATCATCGCCCAGGAACGGGTTGAAATCCTCCCCGGCGACAATGTGGGCGACGTGCATGACCGCCTCATGTCGCTTGGCGCGCGGCTAACGGTCGATACCGTAAACCATATCATAGCCGGAGACCTCACCCCGATTCCCCAGGAGCGTCTGCTCGCGGGTGCCGAACCCACTCCCGCGCCGAAAATCTTCAAGGAGACATGCCTGATCGACTGGACAAAACCTGCCATGCATGTGCACAACCTTGTCAGAGGCCTCTCACCCTACCCCTGCGCCTGGTGCGATGTATTTGACAGCGCGACCGAGGATAACGCTCGCCTTACCACACTGAAAATCGCCGAAACCGCCCTTACCGACACGCGCTCGGACCTCCCCGCCGGAACCATCGTCACCGGTCGAGGCACGCTGGGGGTGGTGTGCGGCGACGGCCGGCTGCTTGAAATCCGCCGCCTCCAGCCCTCGGGAAAACGCATGATGCAGGCCGACGAATATCTGCGCGGCGCGCGCCTTCCGGAAACGGCCACATGCCGCCCCAAGGCCTGAAAACATGGGGTTTCAGCCCGGGCTGAGAAAAATTCCGCATTTCCGGTGATAATTTGTAAGATAAAAGTATTGAAATTTCCAAGCCTTTTGTCTATATTTGCAACCGAGAGTCATCTCAGGCCGATTTAGGCCTCCTTGAAATTACTGATTATCACATTTTCACCCATATTCCCCCTACCCCTATGAAGAAGCATAATTTCTATGCCGGCCCTTCGATCATGAGCCAGTACACAATCCGCAACACTGCCGATGCCGTACTCAACTTCGCCGACACCGGCCTGTCGATCCTCGAGGTATCACACCGTTCAAAGGAATTCCAGGCTGTTATGGACGAGGCCCAGGCTCTTGTAAAGGAACTTCTTGAGGTTCCCGAAGGCTATCACGTGCTTTTCCTCGGCGGCGGCGCCAGCCTGCAGTTCGCCATGGTGCCCTACAACCTGCTCAAGACCAAAGCCGCGTATCTCGACACCGGCGTCTGGGCACACAAAGCCATCAAAGAGGCCCGACTCTTCGGCGACGTCGACGTCGTTGCTTCTTCTGAAGACAAAAACTACAACTACATCCCCAAAGGGTATGTGGTGCCTGACGATGTCGACTACTTCCACTACACCACCAACAACACCATCTACGGCACCGAAATCCGCAAGGATCCCGACGTGAAGGTTCGCCTGGTGGCCGACATGTCGTCAGACATCTTCTCGCGCCCTGTGGATGTGGCAAAATATGACATCATCTACGCCGGCGCACAGAAGAACCTCGCCCCCGCGGGCGCCACTCTGGTAATCGTGCGCGAGGACTGTCTGAACAAGATGGACCGCCCCATCCCCACCATGCTCAACTACGCCACGCATACCGCCAAGGGCTCGATGTTCAACACCCCGCCGGTGCTCCCCATCTACTCAGCCCTCCAGACCCTGAAATATTACAAGGAGATGGGCGGCATCAAGGAGCTCGAGCGCCGCGACATCGACAAGGCCGCCAAGCTCTACGAGGCCATCGACTCAAGCCGCATGTTCGTGGCCACCGTGCCTGACCATGAAGACCGCTCGATCATGAACGTATGTTTCGTGATGAAACCCGAATACAAAGAGCTTGAGAAGGAGTTCATCGACTTCGCCTCGACCAAAGGAATCGTCGGCATCAAGGGTCACCGTTCGGTAGGCGGTTTCCGCGCGTCGCTCTACAACGCACTCCCCATGGAGAGCGTGGATGTGCTCGTGCAGGCAATGAAAGAGTTCCAGGACAAACACTAATCCCCGACAGCCATGAAAGTTCTTGTAGCCACCGAGAAACCGTTTGCCGCAGTGGCCGTAGACGGTATACGCAAAGTCATCGAGGACGCCGGGTACGAGCTCGAACTCCTTGAGAAATACACCTCGAAAGAGGAACTTCTCGCTGCCGTGGCAACTGCCGACGGCCTGATCATCCGCTCTGACAAGGTTGACGAGGCGGTGCTTGACGCCGCCAAGCAACTCAAGATCGTGGTACGCGCCGGTGCCGGATATGACAATGTGGACCTGGCCGCCGCCACCGCCCACAACGTATGCGTCGAGAACACCCCGGGCCAGAACTCAAACGCCGTGGCCGAACTGGTGTTCGGCATGCTCGTGATGGCCGTGCGCAACATGTACAACGGCACATCGGGCACCGAGCTGAAAGGGAAACGCCTCGGCATCCACGCCTTCGGGCAGGTGGGCCGCAACGTGGCCCGCATCGCCAAAGGGTTCGGCATGGAGGTATCGGCCCTTGACCCCTACTGCCCCGACGAGGTCATCGCCGAGGCCGGCGTAAAGCCCATCCACTCGGTAGAGGAGCTTTACAAGGAGAACAAGGTGGTTTCGCTCCACATCCCCGCCACCGCCGAGACTAAGAAGTCTGTGGGCTATGACCTGATCACACTCATGCCCAAAGGGGGCGTGCTGGTCAACACGGCCCGCAAGGAGGTGATTGACGAGGATGGCCTGAAACGCGCCCTCGCCGACCGTCCCGACCTGAAATATGTGGCCGACATCCGTCCCGACAATGCCGACGAGCTTGAGGCCGAATTCGCGGGCCGCGTATTCTTCACCCCGAAGAAGATGGGCGCCCAGACAGCCGAGGCCAACATCAACGCCGGCATCGCCGCCGCCAACCAGACGGTAGCGTTCCTGCGCGACGGCATCGACCGTTTCCGTGTAAACAAGTAAGAGGTACCTGTTAAGGTAATCCTCACGCATCCATATCATTGCGGGTCTGTGTCGTAATAGCCGACACAGGCCCGCAAAATTTTTTCACAGGCGCATGCAACTCCGGGCACCATTTCGGCGACTAAGAGAGTGAAACAGTTTTAGAGATGTATATCACCGTTACAGTTCCCCGCAGCGGGGGCAGAGGAATATCAGGCCGTGAGGTCTCGGCGCTGAAAGGATTCGCGCTTTACATGGCGCAGATTCTGACCGGCCGCGATACAGCCCGCGAAACCCTTGAGCGCAGGTTCGCCGACATTATCCGCGACTATGACAGCATGGTCATGCGTATATGTTTCGGCTACTCGCGCACCGCGGCCGAACTTGCCGACCTGCATCAGGACGCGCTCATAAACATCTGGCAGGGACTCCCGGGATTCAAGGGTGACTCGTCGCTGAAGACCTGGATATACCGGGTGACGCTGAACACCTGTGTCTCGACCGTGCGCTCAGAGCGCAGACGTGTGACGCAGACCGCGCTCGACGATTTCTACAACCTTGTAGACGAGGATGCCGACCGGCGGCGCCTCGTGAGCGAGATGCACGACTGCATCTCGAAACTTCCCCCGGTCGACAGGGCCATCATGCTGTTGTGGCTCGACGACTTCAGCTATGAGGAGATTGCCGCCACCGTGGGTCTGGGGCGCAATACTGTGGCCTCGCGTCTGCGGCGCGCCAAAGAAAAACTCAAAAATCTGAAATGATATGGACGAAAATCTGAAAAACCGCTGGCACGACATAAGACTGCGTGCCACCGGCGACGCCTCGCCTGAAAGCATAACCTCCGGCCGGCACCGTACGGCACTCGAGAATCTTGCGCAGCGTTACCGGCGGTTTCACAGGCTGGGACTGATTGCTGCGCTCATGCTCAGCCCCTGCGTGGCCGCGAGCCATCTGTTGCCCGAGGTATG
>USKE01000121.1 GCA_900555165.1 uncultured Porphyromonadaceae bacterium
TTCAGACGCCCACGTCTGTTAAGTTAATAGCATTGTGTAGCGACCCTACAATGAAATGAAAAATATTACCGATATCAGGCAAACAAAACAACCGGCTCTGTGCCAGATGGCACGGAGCCGGTTGTTTTTATGGGGCGGTCAATGACCGCGGGAATTCAGCGGGGGATCAGTAGACGAGCTCAAGGTCATCGAGCCACATTACCGACGACGACGAACCGGTGAAGTAGTCGCCGCCACGCGATGCAGCCGCAACCATGATGATGTTCGACGGACGGATGTCGGTGCGACGGTAGTCTATAGGAATCTCGATCTGCACCAGACCCGAGCCATCGGTATCAGCGGTAAACACGTGCTCGCCGTAAGCGATTACGTTGGCATCGTCCTTGCTGAACAGATGACGGTCAGATGATTTTGTCTTTACCACGCACGACCAGGCAGAACCTTCATAGCTTGTCTTCTGGTTGTCGCACAGGGCAATGTAGACGATACCCTCGTCGCGGTCACCGTTGTTCAGACCCGGCGCACTGTCGCCGACCTTGTCAACCGTGCCTCCCTGGTAACGTACCCAGAGTTTCAGTGCCTTAGGACGCGTGGTGAACGGACGGCCCCAACCAAGAACACCATCCATGCCATCTGTCTTAAGATACTGGCCGATGAAAATATTACCGGCGGCAAAACGGCCGACTACGGCTTTCGATGCGAGTTTGGCCGAGAAGTTGCCGCCATGTTTCAGTTCGGAATCAGGCGAGGTAAGGGTAGCATTGCCGGTAGCGGCACCCTCGTTGCCCGAATCCCAGAACATGGTGGCCTTGTCGGTGCCGATGCGCTGAACGTTCTTCTTGCCGAGCATGGTCGACACACCCTCTTCGATGAACCAGTTTTCAAACCCGGAGTTGGGGAGCTGTGTGGCGGCCTCGGTAGCAAATGTAGCGATGGTGCCCTCGAAATCCTCGGCAATCGAACGGTATTCATAGGTAGTGCCGGGTTCAAGGCCGGTCAGCGTTACGGTATATTCCTCACCGGCTACGAAACCGGTTGTTTTTTCGGGATATGCCCGCATCCACTCGCCTGCGGCACGCGATACGGCGCCGACAGCACGGTACTCAATGCCGGGATTGACAGCATCATCTTTCATCACGCGACCGGTGAGCACCACCGAGGTAGCCCAGATAGCGGGCGAGTCAGCATCGACGGGAATCGTCTCGGTCTTGGCATCCGAGAGCACGATGCGCATTGTAGCGGTCGACTCTCGGTTCTCTACGTCGAGACAGCGGATGACCACGTTGTGCTCGCCCGAGGGGAGCTGGTCAAGCAGACGTGCCGGGAAGTTAAGGCGCAGCTCCTGCATGCCGGTGTCGTCGTGACGGGTCTCTACCCAGGTGAACTCCATATTGTCGAGTGCGGCCTTCACTTCATCAGACATGTGGTAAAGCTCGAAATCGTTGCCCGAGATGCCGAGTATCGAACCGAAAGCGGGGCACGAAATCTCAACCTCCTGAAGGAACGACGACGATGCTACCCAGACCGATTTGCGGCCCACGACACCCTCCTGGCCGATCACAGGCTTTGTGATGTCAAAACCGATACCGGTGATGACGGGCGCCGATGTGATCTCGAAACGATCCTCGACCTCGACGGGAGTTTCCTCCACGACAATCTCGAAGAACGCACCGCCGACGGGCGATTCCACACTGCCGTCGTGGCGCACGCGGATGCGGTACTCGGTGGCAGGCTTGGCACCCACGATGGTGCCGGTTATGCTGTATGCCTGGCCATCGGTCTTCTTCACGCCGGTGAGGGTGTAATGAAGGTCGGGGTCAAACGAAGGCATCATGAAGTAGCCCTTGGCGTCGGCGGCATTGTCGGCGTTGAACTCGAGCGTGCCGGCCTTGTGGCCGACTTCGAGCTTGTAGTCGTCGAGCACTTCGGCCACCTCGGCGTCAAACGCTACGGAAACCACCGAGTTGGCGATCTTGCAGACAATCTCTACCTGTTTCGTGGTGCCTTTCTCGACGGTGAATTCCTCGCGGCCCTTGAACCAGCGGTCGGTGAACGAGGCAGGCACAGAGTCGCCGGCCCAGGCCTCGGCCACATAATTGCCGGTGAGCAGGGGGAAACCGCCCACGGGCACTTCGTCAATGCCGTTGTATTTGCGGACCACGCCCTTCGAGTTCGAGATCCAGATGGTGGTCTTTGCGGCGAGTTCGGCGTTCTCCTCGGGAGTACGCGATTTCACCTTGACGTCGCTGTTTATGGCGGTGCGCAGAATCACGCGCCCCTCACCCTCGCCGCCGAGAACATAGCGGGGATCGTCAGAACAGCCGGTCATTGCGACCGAGCCGATTGCCAGGAGTGCCAGGCTGTAAAGAATATTCTTTTTCATCTTGTTGGTCCTCCTTTGTTATGCTGATTTTTTCACGAACTTCATCGATGTGGTGGCAGTGTTGCCCTTGACGTCGGTGACGGTGATGATAAAGTTGCTTTGCACGGGGTAGACGCCGTCAGAAGGGGTGAGACCGCCGAGCATGCCGATGAAAGTCGTCACATTGAACGATGCCTCTTTATCGCCCTCATTGATAGTTGCGAACCCGAGACCATTGAGCGCGCCTGCGAGATCCTCGGGGTGCACAAGGTCGAATTCCTCGCGCAGGCCGATGCCCTCAAGCTCTGAAGGGGGCAGACAGCGTGAATCAATCTTGATTATGACCTTCTGCAGACCCTCTGTCGACTTGATGGAGAGGTCGGCAATCCAGCCGTTGGCCTGGAACTCGTCGATGTCATATACTTTGTCGAGGTCGCCGAGCGAGCTGCTGAATGTCACGGGGTCGTCGCCGGGTGTCGGGGGATTGGGATCCTCACCGCCGCCTTCCTCATGGCCCGGACGGTCAGAGGGGTCGAGAATCTCATCCTCGTAGGGGATATCGACCGTCAGATCCTCCTCCTCGACGTTGGTCGAGACATTGATTGCCGAGCCTTCGACATCGATAGTGCCGGTCTCCTCGGGGGGAAGTGCCGGGTTGGTGCTCAGGTCGTAAGTGATGATGCGGTGCTGGCCGGCCTCGACGTTCTGGATAGCCTTGGTGAACTGCTCCTGACCGCCGTTCACGGTGCCCGAGAATGCCGAAGAAAGGGTGATGAGGCCCTCGGTGGCGGGATAATAGGCCGAGCGTGTCTCGGCGGGGGTGAAGGTCATGGAGTTGGCGCCTTCGGTGCGCACGATGACCTTGAGGTCGCCTGCCGAGGCGTTGACAAGCTTGTCGGTGAATTTCACCGTGACCTTGATGTTGGCCAGGGTGCAGACGATGGGATCGACCATGGTGACCTCGTTCGCCTTGATGACGAAGTTCTGCGAACCCTTGAAATAGGGGGTGTCCCAGACAGCCTGCGTGGGCTCTTCGCCCGAGGTTACGGTCACTGTGTAGCTGCCGGCGTCGAACACGGGGAGTTCGGGCATGTCGGCGTAGCGCCACTGCTCGACCTGCCTGCCGTTGACGTCGGTGACGGTGACGATGAAATCAGAGATATCTATTGTGGCGCGCGAACGCGAGGCGCCTTTTCTGCCTGTGGCGCCCTGGGCGTCGCTGACAATCTTCTCGGCGTTGCTCACCTCCACCGAAATCGACTCGGTCTTGAGCTGGCCCTGCCCGTCGGTGACAACCACAGGCACGTAGTTGTCACAGGCCACGAGACCCGCCATCATTGCCGCAGAGGCGAATATGGATAAGAATTTGAGTTTCATGTGTTGTATGTTATTCAATGGAGGGGAGTTAGTAATCAAGTGTCACCTCGTCGATATAGAGGCGCGAGCCTGAATATTCGCCGCGCGACAGGTCGGCGCCGGGAGGAGGTGTGATCCAGTCGCGGCTCTTGGTGAGGGCGTCAGGCACGTTGGTCGACTGGAACCATACATAGAGTTTGGCGGCCTTTGCGGCGCCTGCGCCGTATGTCAGGTTAACCGAACGCTTTACGTAACTGTCCTGCGAGCCAAGCTCCAGACTGCCGCTTGCAATCACGTTGCCTGCGGCGTCATAGACGTATGCGCGGGCGATACCGTGGTCGGCCGAGTTCTTCGCCTCATACTTGTACCAGAATGACAGTGCCGAAGGGCGTGAGCCGAAAGCGATGCCGCAGTCGAGGTCGGCTGTCTCAAGCGAACCGGAACGGCCGTCGAAACCTGAGGGACGGCCGGTACGCGACGCGCCAAGATGCAGCAGACCGGCATCGATATATTCCAGTACGGCAGCCAATCCGACATTGCCGATTGCGGTATTCCTTGTACCCCAGCCCTGTGTGCTGATACGGGCGGCTTTGCCTGATTTTGCATCATCGGTCTGTTTCGTTCCCGAGATTCTATCATAGGCATAGTCAAATCCCTTGCTGGTAGTCATGGGGTTGTTGGTGCCCCATCCCTGGAACACCACATTCTCCCAGTGTCTGTCATGGCCGTCGATTGTAACGTCGGCGTCGAGGTTGCCGTTGGGAATCTGCAGGGCCTGCTCGGTGGTGAACGATGTGGTCAGCGAGAACTCGTTGCCGACCTTGGCGCGTGCGATGTAGGTGGTGTTGGCCTTGAGACCTGTGACCGTCCAGGTCTGGCCGTTGCGGGTCGCCGAAGGGGTGAAATATGTCTTGCCGCCATCCTCCGAAAGCTGCAGCTCGGCATTCGCGGCGTTGTCGGCGGCAAGGCCGCGCGACAGGGGCTGATAGTCGGGGTTGTCAATCAGCGTCAGCTGGCCGCGTGTGGCGAAGATGTCGCGGGCGTCGGCCTCCATGGCGTAGGGGGTGGGATTGATTACCAGCTCGTTGGAGATGAACGAGCCGACTTTTGCACGCACGTAGGCGGCTTTGCCGGTAGAGGGCACGGTTGCCTTGACGGTGTAGGCCGACGTGGCACGCGACTTCAGGGTGAAGGTGGCGTCGGTGTTCTGCCAGGTGCCGCGGTCGTTGCGGTACTGGATGACGATATTGTCAGTCGATGCGCCGTTGTAGGTCATGGTGAAAGTGGCCTCGTTGACGCCGGTTGCCATGGCGATGCCGTCAGAGAGCACCAGATTGAGCTTGTCGATGACAAGGGTAGCGGTCAGCGGCTCTGACTCTTTCGAATAGCGGTCGCGCACCTCGAAGGTGAACTCGGTGGTGTTGTCGGCGCCTTCGATATAGGCGATATGGTCAAGCACGCCGGTGAAGTCAATCACAGCCATCTTGTCGGCACCCTTGGTGAGACCCAGGGTGGTGAGGCCGAGCGATTTGAGCATGTCGAGTTCGGCGGTGTTGCCGGCGGCCAGGTTTGTCTCGGCGGGCCAGCCCTGCTCGATGAGCGATACAGATTTGGTCTTCATCGTGATGGACGAGATGCCACCCTGTGCCAGGATGGTGACCTTGCGCGGATCCTTGGGTGCCGTGCCCTCGGTGAACTCAACGGGTGTGCCCTGGGTGAAACCGGTGGGGGTGATCACGGGAGCGGGGGCGTTGAGCAGGGCGTCGCTGAGGTTGATCTCCTCATCCTCGAGGTCAAGCATATCGTCGAACTTGAGGATAAGCTCGCCCTCGCCTGTCTCGCCGCCGTTCACATCAAGCGTGAGCTTGTAGTGGTGGCGCGGCTCGGCGGTGAACGACTTGGGCGTCAGGGTGGCCTGTGTGCCCGAGTTCTTGGTGATCTTCACCTGAAGGGTGACGTCTGCGGCCTTGACGTAGCAGGGCTCGGTGGCGTCAGCGGGATAGTCGATGGTGCCGTTCTGTGTGATCAGCGCAGTCTCGAAATCAGCGAAATAGCTCAGGAAAGCGTCAGAGTATGCCACGGTGACCATGGCGTTGGCCAGCTGGGCGGTGAGCGATACGGTGGCCGACTGTGTGTCACGCACGGTCACGTCGGTCTTGCCGTAATAGTAAGGCTTGCCGAAACCTTCGTCGTCGGGGTTGCCGTAAGATGCCTCAAGCACATAGTCGCCTACAGCCCAGAGGTGTGCGTTGGGGAAATCGTTTACAGAATTCCAATGCTCGTGAATGTTGCCGTCGGCACTTGTCAGGTCGAGGGCCAGGTCGCTGACCTGAATCTCCTGGGCGGCACGGCTTTTAAGACTTGAAAGCCCTGAGGTGGCCGAGGTCACGACCTCGGTGTCAAGGCCGAAATCGGCCATGATGCGCCCCTCACGACCCTCGTCGCCTGGATTGAACGTGTCAGCGCACGAGACCAGCAGGCCTGCGGCTGCAATCACGGTCAACCCTGATAGCAATTTGTAAGTCATGATTAATGTTTGAATTAATACTATGTTTGCTTATTGTGTTTCAAGCTGTTGAATATCGGCGGCGGCTGATGATGTGACACTCCCGCCACACTGTGCGTTGCGCTTATCGGGGCGGCACAACGGCAACCGCCTTATAAACCATAATCGCCACAAATTTACAATAAATTCATTAAATACTGTAAATTTACACCAATAATTTGTCCTTTTCTCCATAAAAGGCCATATTCGTAGCCAAACAGACCACGGAGCCAACCCGCAACTAATAAAAATGAATAATGACTATCCTCTTTTATTCCCAAATACGTACGTCTAAACTGTAGGGACATCGCTTTGCGATGTTGCAAACGCCCAAATGTCAATGTTTTCGTGTCTAACATCGCAAAGCGATGTCCCTACACTGATAACGATATAATTGTCTGTAACCCAATTATAATATAGATATTGGGGAAAATAGAGGATGTTCAAAAATGAATTTTCCATTAGCCACACATAACATATCATTCGTGTCCGGTAAACGCGTTCAAGACATTGATCGCTACCGATATCCCTACAGCGCTTGTGCTTGCGCAGTGGCATCCAGTTGTTACGCAATTGGAACTTTGCGTTTCGGGGCATATCCCACCACGGATACCGGTACGTTCCGGCGGAGGTTATTTCAGGATTTTACGGCCACCGACAATGTAGAATCCGGGGGCGAGGTCGCGGATGTCGGCGGCTGTGGCGGCACGCTTTACGAGTACGCCGTCAAGTCCGTAGACATCG
>USKE01000122.1 GCA_900555165.1 uncultured Porphyromonadaceae bacterium
AAGCTGGCGCACCTGATTCACGAGTTCCGGAGCCGGAGGCTCGTTGCGCCAGGTGAAGGCGCCCTCGCGCACACGGTCAGCCACGCGGTCCTGTATGTGGCGGCGGCTGGTCTGGCTTATGCCGATTGCTGACACCACTACATTCGACTGCACCGAGCCGGAAGCGTCGAAATTAGAGTCCATGACCACGACGGGCACCATCATCGGGGCATCGTCGCTCGTGGCACGGCGGCGCAGGAGTATGCGCTCTGTAACGTCGCGCAGACGGTTCGACCCGGCGATGAACCGCTCCACAGCCTCAAGGGCGCGGGCGGCCGAGTGCTTGACGTTCGAGGCCGTAAGCACCTGGGCGACCTTCACGCTCTCCTCCTGCCCGACAGGCACGGCGGCGGTCATCTGCGCCGAACGGTTGAGCACCTTGTCGGCCTCGGTCGACGCCAGGTTCAGCACCGGACGGTCAAGCTCGGTTACGCGCTGGCGCAACGAGCGGTTGAGCGTGGTGAACACCTTGTTGTACCTGGCCGAAATCATGTTGTAGTCGCGCTCCATGCGGCGACGTATGGCCATGATCTGCTTGCGCTGCTGATTGAGTTTCATCAGGTGCGAGTCGACCTGGCTCTGCAGCGCGGCAGTCTTCTGTGAAATCTGTGAACGTATGAGGCTGTAGAAACCGTCGTTGAGTTTCTTGCAGACATGGCGCGCGGCCTTGTCCTCGGCTTTGATCACCGCAGCCTCCATGGCTACCACCGCGGCCGTTGTGCCGGCTACGTGGTGGCCCACCTCCTTGACCTTGTCGGCCATCTGCGAGGTATCTACAACGCAATCAAAATGGTGTGACATTGTTTACTGGGCTTTAGTGATTGATTCAGGCGGTTTCAGTGCTCTCAGGAGAGTCAGACTTGTCCGACCCGTCAGACTCGTCAGACTTGTCGGAACCGTCGGACTCGTCCGACGGCACGGTGGCTCCGGTGGCCGGTGTCAGGTTCTCAAGAGCCTCGCGGGCCATGGCCGGCAGGTTCATGGCGAAGTGCTCGAATGTGATGTCGCTCACGCGCGGCTCGGGGGGAAGTTCCGAATCCTTGGCAAGCTTGGGGTTCACCGTGGCCAGGGCCTTGCGGCGCTCGTCGAGGTCATGCACCTCAGAAGCGGCCACGGCCACCTGGTTCGAGTAGCCGTCGCGCAGTTTGGCGTCGTAATACTCCACATAGCCGAAACGCTCGGCCTTGAGATCGATGTCCTCCTTGAGGCGCTCCATATACTCCTCGAACTCGTTCTGACACTTCTGGAACTCCTCTCCCTGCATCTGGAAGGCTGCCAGAGTCTCTTCGGTATTGTCGACAGTTTCGACCACAGTCGAATCGAGATTCTCCGACTGGGCCATCGAATCCTCGGTGCGCTTGAGCGAGAGGAGTGTGTTGTAGGCGGCCACATACTCGCGCAGACTCTCCTGCATGAGGTTGATCACGTCGGCCGACTCGGCGCGGTTGGCGCGGTAGAAGGCGTCGGTATCCTGGTGCCACTTGTTCAGGTACGAGAGTTTCTGGTCCTTGATGTTGTTGTAGATCTTCAGACGCTCCACGCGGTTCTCCTGCATGAGGTTCTGCACCATCGGCGCCACAATCTCCTCATAAAGCTGGTGCACGCCGAATGGGGTAGGTGTCTGCGAGCCATCCTCGGCCACCCAGGTGCCCGATATGGGGTTGAAACGCACGCGCGACGACTGCCTGAGCTGGAACGGCTCGTAGCCCTGCACGTTGTCTTTGTAGTCGAAACGCTCGTGACGGATACGGTCAATCTCCTCGCACTCGAGCACCGGCGAATAGTGGTTGTAGGGTGACTTGAGAATCTGATAAAGTATGCGGTTGGAGTCGAGAACCACCTTGTCGACCGACGCCACCTTCACGGCCGAAAGTGCCTGCACCGACTGGGCGATGTTGGCCATCAGGCCGCGCAGAACATCCTCGAACTGCGTGGTCTCCGTAGATAGCGATGACTTCAGCTGGTTGATTTCGCGGAATTTCTCGATGCCCGGCTCGTATGCCTGCTTGTCGAATACCTCGACAACCGGGGCGCCGGCGGGCACCTCGTCGGTGGCGAAAGTGTCGAGCTGGGGGAGGAACGGACTGTTGTCGAGCACCACGGGGAGCGATACCGAAGTGGTGTCGAGGTCGTCCATGCAGAACGCCACGGTACGCAGCGAGCGCTCAAGCGCGCCGAGATAGTCGTTCTCGGTAATCTGCTGTATCGAGAGCGAATACTCGTCGGTCTCGACTGTCTCGGCATCCTCAGAGGTCTCGACCACCGGAGCCTCCTGCGCCAGAGTCTCGAGAGTCTGGATGGTCTGCACGAGCAGGTCGTTGCGGCGCGATACCGACATGGAGATGTCAGATTCGGGCACCGAGCCTGTGAAATCGACGATAAAGCTCTTGTCCTGGTACTTGACCTGCTCGGCCACGGGGACGTATGCCACACCCAGGCGTGTCACGCGGTAGTCTCGGAAAATCGCCTGATACTGGCGCCGGAACTCGGCGACACGCCCTTCAAGGGCGCCCTTCTCTTTCAGCTTGTTGTTCTTGTAGATCAGATAAGGGAAGTAGAGCAGGAGCATCAGCCACCAGTGCGAGGATATGTCACTGTCGATCTGAGCCATCTGACCCTGCAGAGAGGCGATCTGCCCCTCGATGCGCTCCTCTTCAGAGACTACGCGCTCGGCGGCCTGCCGGTAGTAGTTGAAAAGGATTTTTGCCTGATCCTGCAACACATTTGCGGAATCGGGGAAAATTTTTCCGTTCATGGTATTGTTTTAAAGGGTGAGTTGTGGAGATGAATTATCGGTTGAGAAAGTTGAGAGAGTTTAGAAAGTCAAAAGATTTGAAAGGTATAGGAGATGGGTAAGAATCAGATCTGTTTGCGGCGCTGCATGTCGCGTTCAAGGCGCTCGATCAGGTGCGCTATCTGCGGCGAGTTCATGGCGTAGTCGCGCAAGGCAAGCGACAGATCCTGGGCATCGGCACGCAGGCGGTCGTCAGCCGCCAACGGAGCCGGAGATGACGAGGGCGAAAGATAGCGTGCATCGTCGGCCACGCGGCGCAGACGGTCAACGATGGCGCGGGGGATCTGCGGATTGTCGGCGGCATTGTCGGCAAGATTTATAAGAGCGATGCGCAGGTTGGTCTTCTCCGTAACACTCTGATGTTCGCGGGTATATACGGCGGCGGTCTTCTCGACTGACTTCGCCGAGAATAGCAGTCCCACGGCAAGCAGGAAGAGCATGGCCACCTGGAATATCAGCTGCCATTTGAACGCCGGCGCGGAGCCGTCAGACTGCATGAACATGCACACGACCATGAATCCGAGGGTGATGACGGAATAGGCTGTCGACGACCACAGGCGCACCCCGAGGCCACCCATCTGTTTCTGCGACTGATCGTCAAGTCGCGGCTGGGCTATCAGGTTCGCGGCCCAGAGCCAGTAGGCCACCGAGGTCACGGCGATATCGAGCCACAGCACGTCGGCCAGGAGGAAATCGTCAAAAAACGCCAGGGCGAACCCTATTATGAGAACCTGGCCCAGTATGGCCTGCAGTATGCTCAGAACTCTTGTATTCATGGTGATGTAACAGTTTGTCAGATGAAAAGAATGATGACCCGCGTCATGAGCCGCGTTTGTTGCCGCAGCGCGGACAGAATTTCACCCCGGGGGCGAGCACGGTGCCGCAACGCGAGCACAGATTGTCTTCGACCATCACCGGCGTGCCGCACGAGGGGCAGAACTGGCACCCCTGGGGAATCACCGTGTGGCAGTGCGCGCATTTCTTCGGCCCTCCGGCCAACGGCGTGCCGCAGCTCACACAGCGGCGCGCGTTCTCGGGGTTGTCGGTGCCGCAGTTGGGGCACGGGCGGTATTTGTTGCCGCAGTTGGGACAGTATTCCATATTCGAAGGGAACTTGCGGGCGCACGCCGAGCAGTAGACCATGCGCGCCCCGCCACCCATTGCGCCCACAGCGGCGGCAGCCCCCATGTTCCCGACAGAGCCGCCCCCCTGCCCGGGCATCTGCGACATGGTCTGACCCAGGGCCGAGACCACTCCGCCCCCGGCACCCATGTTGCCCATCATGTTCATGGCCATGAGACCGCCGAGCAGACCGCCCGTGCCGCCACCCATACTGGCGGCGACGCCGGTCATCTGGTCGATGGTGTTGTTTACAGTGTTGAGCATCTGCTCCTGCTGCCAGCTGTGGCCGGTGATCTGCATGGAGCTCTGTGTGGCGATGGCCTCTTTCTGGCGCCGCCCTTCGGGCGTGGAGGTATCAATGTCGACCGCCGACACATAGAATTTGGGCATCGTCAGCCCCATATCCTCCCAGAAACCGGCCATCTGCTGACGCAGAGCCTGCGACAGCGGGTCGAGGAATGCCGAAATCTGCTTGTAGCCCAACTTGTTCTGCAACATGAACTGCACCACGGCCGACTTCACCTTTGTCGAGAACTCACCGGCGAACTGTTGTGTCATGTCATCCTGGGTGAAGATGTCGCGGGTGCCCACCATACGAATCAGGAACTTCTCGGGCTCGACAATCTTCAAGCCATACTGCCCCGACACGAACAGGTTGAGCATGGTCTGATAGTCAGGGTCGTGTATCGGCAGCTGGCCCACGGACCAGGGGATGCTGAAAGTCTCGATAAGGTTCACGAACCATACCTGGGCCATGAACGGATTCTTGCCGCCGAACGGAAAGCCGTAGAGCGACCGCAGTATCGGCAGGTTCTCGGTGTCGAGGGTGTGCTTGCCGGGGCCGAACTTGCCCATCAGCTGCCCTTTCGAAAACAGCAGAGCTACCTGCGACTCGTTCACAATGAGCTGGGTGCGGGTCGAAAGATTATCCTGGGGGAATTTATATGCGTAGACTGTCTGGTTGCCTTGCGGTGACCATTGCACACAATCGATGAAAGCCATGATATGTAGATTTAAACGTAAATATTGGAGACAAGCGTCTGTCACAGGCACCGCGCGTGTCACGGTTTGCGGCGCCAACATTCTCATCTGCCCAAAATTAGTGATTTTCCGCGTATTTCGTCCCGCAGCCACAGATTTAACCCCTGAATATCATGTTAAAAAAATATAAAACCGCGGCAAGCCACAAGAGCTTGCCACGGTTTTCCGTAAAAGGGTAGCCGAAGTGGGACTCGAACCCACACAGCCTAATGGCCAAGGGATTTTAAGTCCCTCGTGTCTACCATTCCACCATTCGGCCATCCACGCCGGCGGCAGGGCGAAACCCCGCACTGCCTGCGACGGTGCAAATTTAGCGTAAAAATCTCATCCCCGCAAATCATTTTGCCACAGGAATTATCGGCAACACCCCGCAAAATGATGCAATCAGGAGGCGGGGAGGGTGTGGATGCTGTCGAGGATGGAGACGGCGGTCTCGACGGTGGGGACGTCGGAAACGGCGAATGAGCGGCGCCCGGTGCGTTCATTCTCGCGGATGCGCACGCGGCGCGGGTTCTGCTGGAGGTAGGTTATCAGGCGTCCGAAAGCCGGCGACTGGTAATAGGCCTTGTTGGAGTCGTCGACGAAATAGAGGTACATCACGCCACCCTTCAGCGCCACTTTCTCTATGCCGAGGCCGCGGGCCAGACGGCGCAGGCGCGGCACCCTGACAAGCTCTTTCGTTTCGGGGGGGATGGGGCCGAAACGGTCAAGCAGACGGTCGCAGAACTCGCGTATGTCAAGCTCGCGCTCCATAGAGTCGAGCTCGCGGTACAGCGAGATGCGCTCCGACTCCTGCGGCACGTAGGTGGCCGGCAACAGCAGTTCCAGGTCAGACTCGATAGTACAGTCGGCCACGAAATCCTCGGCGTCGTCAGGCGAGAGATTTTCGTCACCGGTGTGTACGGCGCCGAATTCCTCGGCTTTCAGCTCGGTCACGGCCTCGCGGAGTATGCGCTGGTATGTCTCGTAGCCCAGGTCGGCGATGAAACCCGACTGCTCGGCGCCAAGCAGGTTTCCGGCACCGCGGATGTCGAGATCCTGCATGGCGATGTGTATTCCGGAGCCCAGGTCGGCGAACGATTCGATGGCCTGCAGACGGCGACGCGCCACGGGCGACAGCGGGTCGCCAGGAGGTACCATGAGATAGCAGAACGCCTTGCGCGACGAACGCCCCACACGCCCTCGCAGCTGGTGCAGTTCCGACAGTCCGAAACAGTGGGCGTTGTTGACTATAATGGTGTTGACGTTGGGCATGTCGATGCCCGACTCTATGATGGTCGTTGCCAGCAGTACGTCATAGTCGTGGTTGGCGAAGTCGATGATGGCCTGCTCAAGCTCGGCGGGGGGCATCTGCCCGTGCGCCACGAGGGTGCGGGCGTCGGGCACCACGCGCTTTATCATCTCTTCAAGGCGGTGCAGCCCCTCGATGCGGTTGTTGACGATGAACACCTGACCGTTTCGCGCCATTTCGAAGTTCAGGGCCTCGGCCAGCACGTCGTCGGTGAGGGTGTTTACCGACGTCAGCACCGGGTAGCGGTTGGGGGGCGGCGTGTTGATGTTGCTCAGGTCGCGGGCGCCCATCAGCGAGAACTGCAGGGTGCGCGGTATGGGGGTGGCCGACATGGTGAGGGTGTCGACCGATGCCTTCATCTGCTTGAGTTTCTCCTTTACGGCGACACCGAATTTCTGCTCCTCGTCAATTATGAGCAGTCCCAGGTCCTTGAACTTCACATCCTTGCCTACAAGGCGATGGGTGCCGATGAGTATGTCAATCTTCCCCTCGGCGAGGTCGGCGAGTATCGCCTTGGCCTGTTTCGTGGTACGGGCGCGCGACAGATAGTCGACGCGTACCGGAAATCCCTTCAGACGCTCTGAGAATGTCTGGTAGTGCTGGTAGGCGAGCACGGTAGTGGGCACGAGCACGGCCACCTGTTTCGAGTCGGTGGCGGCCTTGAATGCGGCGCGGATTGCCACCTCGGCCTTGCCGAAACCCACGTCGCC
>USKE01000123.1 GCA_900555165.1 uncultured Porphyromonadaceae bacterium
GAGGCTCGTGATGACGCCCACGGTAGCCACGACGTTCTCCTTGGCCACCAGGCCCGTGATGGAAGTGACGGTGGACTCCCAGTTGCCGAAGCCGAGCGGCGCAAAGATCCAGGCGAGCAGGTTGCCGAGGCCGGCCATGAGGCTGTACTGGATGTAATCGTCAACCTCGGGGTCGAGCAGGCCAAAGGAGCCCTCGTAGAAGCCGAAGTTCAGCAGGAACCAGATGACCATGGAGGACAGGAAGATGATGGTACCGGCTTTCACCACGTAGCTGCGCACGCGCTCCCACATGGAAAGCAGCACGTTCTTCACCGTGGGCAGGTGGTACTGGGGAAGCTCCATGATGAAGGGGGCCACCTCGCCGGCGAAGGCGCGGAACTTCTTCAGGATGATGCAGGACAGGATGATGGCGAACAGTCCCAGGAAGTAGAAGACGGGGGCGACCCACCAGGTGGCCTCGTAGTCGCCGCCGGCCAGAGCGCCGAAGACGAGCGCGATGATGGGCAGCTTGGCGCCGCAGGGGATCATCGTGGTCGTCATGATGGTCATGCGGCGATCCTTCTCGTTCTCGATGGTCTTGGTGGCCATGACCGCGGGCACGCCGCAGCCGGAGGCGATGAGCATCGGGATGAAGGATTTGCCGGACAGACCGAAGCGGCGGAACACGCGATCCATGATGAAGGCGACGCGGGCCATGTATCCGCAGCCTTCCAAGAAGCCCAGCAGGATGAACAGCACGATCAGCTGCGGGATGAAGCCGATGACGGCGCCCACGCCGGCGATGATGCCGTCGAGCACCAGGGACTGCACCCAGGGAGCGGCGCCGATGGACTCCAGCCAGGTAAACCGCTCCCGGCTCATCTCGGCGGGGAGGATGGCCACCGCGGGGGCCCCCCGCCGCCAGCCGGTCAAGCAATGCCAGCAACAGCCGTCGACGCCCGGTGTGAGCGGCGTGCAACAGCAAATCCACCAGGCGGTCGCGGTCGGAGATGATGGCCCGCAACTCTTTGACCGGAAGATGTGTGAGCACCCACAGAGCGTTGTAGCCGATGCGGTCGTCGGGATGCCCGGTCAGTGCAAGCAATTCAGCCTTGAGCGAGTGACCTGCCTCACCCACACAAGCGCCACTTATCCCACGGATATCGCGGATACCGAGCCTCTCACCCAGTCGTTCCTCAAGATTCATTTCCATACCGGGATACACCTCATAATTATTCACTGCAAATTTACGGAATTTATATAACAACCCAATCGCAACCCTCTGATTCACCGATTATTTTTAGTAACTTTACGCGCAAACACAAAACTCCATGGAAAATACCGACCATAACCGCCCCCTCCCCGCCTCCGGAGAAAACGAGATTATCCTCTATCAGCCCGATTCCACCCTGTCACTGGATGTCAGGGTGGAGGACGATACCGTATGGCTCACCCAGGCTCAGATGACCGAACTGTTCCGGACCTCCAGAAATAATATCACCCTCCATATCGGCAACATCTTCAAGGAAGGTGAATTAGAGAAATCGGCAGTATGTAAGGAATCCTTACTAACTGCCGCCGATGGCAAGCGCTACCGAACCAATCTTTATTCGCTTGACGTCATCATATCAGTGGGTTACCGTGTGAAGTCCATACGTGGCACCCAGTTCCGCCAGTGGGCAAACAAGGTGCTGAAAGAGTACCTGCTAAGGGGGTACAGCGTGAACCAGCGCCTCTTGCACATGGAAAACCGTATTGACCGGATGCTTGCCGAGCATGACTGCCAGATCAGGGAACTCTCGGGCAAGGTCGATTTCTTTCTGAAGACGTCATTGCCACCGCGCGAGGGGATTCTGTTCGACGGCCAGATTTTTGACGCATATCTTTTTGTATGCGACCTCATAAGGCGCGCCAAATCGCGGATTGTACTGATTGACAATTATATTGACGAGACAGTGCTTACCCTCCTCGACAAACGTGCGCCCGGAGTGTCCGCCACCGTTTTCACCCGGAAGATTACCGACGCCCTGCAACTGGACATCGAGCGGCACAACGACCAGTACGAGCCTGTGAATGTGCGCACCGCACCGGGCATACACGACAGGTTCCTCATAATCGACGACACCCTCTACCACGTCGGCGCCTCGGTCAAGGATCTCGGCAAGAAACTTTTCGCCTTCTCGAAGATGGAGACCGCCCCAGCAGTCATCCTCGACAGCCTCAGATGAACCGCCACCCTCACAAGCGGTTCATTTCGCTTTCGGCGGCGGCAGAACCCTTGTACCGGCTCTTGCGCGGCTGAAAGTTGTAGATCACGCCGAGCGAGATCCCGCGGCGGTCGTAGCTCTGGCGTTTGTCGACGAAAACGCCGCAGGTGTTCATGGTCCAGTCACTGTTTGCGGTGTTGAGGATGTCGGTAGCCGTCAGTTTCACGGTCAGCGAACGGTTGAGGAATGTCTTGCCCACCGAGACGTCCATTGTGAACCAGGAGGCGCAGAAACGGTTGGTGTGCATGTCGCCCCCCGAACTGCCGCTGACGTTGGCCGTGACCATCCACCCGTGCGGCAAAGAGAGGGTGTTGTCGAGGTAATACGAGAAAATTGGACGGTCATGTCGGCCGTTGCCGAGCGGGGGGCCAATCCGGCCGAGGCGGAGCCACTGCCTGTATATTCCTGCGGTAATGTTCGGCGTCCAGCGGCCCACCGGGCGGCTCCAGACAAGATAAAGGTTCAGTGCCGACACGTCGATGTTGACCGGATGCATCAGCAACTGCAGGTCGCGCGCCGGATAAAGCTGTTTGACGAAAGCGTAGGTGTCGATGCTGCGTGTGAAGTCGGCCTGCAGCATGAATCCTTTCCACGTTCCGAAAAGCTGAAGGTCGTGCATGCGTTCGTCGCGCAGGGCCGGATTGCCCCCCTCGATTTCATGACGCCCCACATAACTGAGCGACCCCGTGAGCTGTGCGTAGGGGGGCCTGACGGTGGCCATTTTATAGCTGAGGGAAATCTGTGACTCATCGTCAAACGAGTAACCCGCCGACAGATCGGGCGTGAGCAGATGGTCGCGGCGACTCACATCAGCATCGCGCCGTCCGTCGACACTGAACTCATAATCGACATACTCATACCTTGCCCCCGCCGTGAGCGAGAACCGCCCGAACATCCGCGACCATGACGCGAACAGCGCCGCCGACGTCTGCCGCGCATCGCTGACCGACGACGGTATGTACTCACCCACCTGCGCGTTCAGCATCCGGTAATCGAGCGAGGTGCACGTGCGGCTCCCCCGGGTTCCGGCCGAGAAATCTCCGCCCCACAGGGGGCAGTCAAGACGCAGACGCCCGGCCCAGAGCGTCGACCTGCGGCTGTCGGCCGAGTTCACATCGTCACCGCCCGCGTCCGGATAAACGGTGGCCACACGGTTGTCGGCATCCGACTGCCGGAAGTCGCCGTCGAAATGCACAAGATACCTGTCGGCAAACCGGTTCTCGTAATACAGAGACACGAGATGGCTGTGTGCCCGGGTGCGCCGGCCGATCTCACGTCTGAGCGCGGGATCGCCGTCAAGCCACTCGGTGCCGGTGTTGCTGAAGTCGCCACGCTCGGGGTTGAAACGGTAGTATGCGCCGAACGACTGTGCACCCCCGGCGTAACTGAAACCGGCCTTGACCACGCCGGTCGTGCCGGGGTATGAATTATGCTGACGGCTGCCGACGACGGTCTCCCGGCCGTCGTACATCAGGGTATTGACCGTGGTGCCTCTGACAAGCGAATTATTGTGGTTCACCGAACCCTCGGCGAACAGTTCCCAGGCGCCGGTGCGGTAACTCAAACCGAGAAAATCGGTAACTGACCATTTGCGGCGCCGCTGCAGCCTGAACTGGTCGGTCACCGACAGCCCGCGCACGAAATTCCTGCGCGTGGCAATCTTGATCACCACCCCCGTGGTGCTGGCATAGGCCGCACCCGGAGCCATGAGCAGTTCCACCCTCTTGAGGTCTGACGAGAGTATCTGCCGCAGCTCCGTGTCGTCGCGCATCGGCCGCCCGTCTATGAAAATCTCGATGTCGCTCTTGCCAGTGACGCTGACAGCGTCATCCTCCACCCTAATCATCGGCAACTGTGCGAGCACATCGAGAGCGTTGCCCAGCGAGGCAAGATTTGTGCCCGGAATGGTTGACACGAGTGTTGAGCCCACAAGTTTTGTGGCGGGCTGACGGGCGGTCACCACCACCTCCTGCAACTGGCGTGCGAGGCTGTCGGCCGCCTCCTGATTCCGTGCCTGTGCCGCCCCCGTCGCGACAATGGCCGCTGCGAGTGCAATGAATAATTCTGCTTTTGCCATGAGCGGTTTTTTGTTGCAAAATTACTCACGGCAGCGTCTTTGCTCCAAAATTCCGGTCTGACCGGACGTTTTGCAGCGCACTGACAGTCAGATATGTACATCATGTCATTCTAAAAAAGTCTGACCGGCGTCCGCAACCGGCTCAGAAAACCTCCATTACACCCGGGCACACGGGCGCCACAGCCCCTTTAAGCCGGAACTTGAGCCGTGACTTGCGTTTATAGACAACCTCGACCGACTCGCCGACGAGCAGACTTATCGTGCGTGTCGAAAGCCCGCTGGCCAGATACACCAGCAGCTGGTAATCCTCCGGCTTGATTCCGGACCAATTCTCTTTTACCGTGACAAGCAAGTTGTCGCGGCAATCGTTCACCGCCCGCTCCATTTCGGGGAACGAACCGGTGCGGGCCGCTTCAATCTCGCGTTTCACGCTGTCGACAATCGCCTTCCGCTCTGACTTCGTGCCCTGCGACTCATAGTAGGTCTGGCAAAGCGAGTCGATGAGGGCAAACCGGTTTTCAAGCAGACCGTGAAGCTTCGACTCAAGGCGCCCCACCTCGCCCCGGCCGGCGTCGACCTGACATTTCAGCCCCGAGGCCTCGGCCATCAGCGCCTCGTTCTGCAGCGACTGCATGCGCAAGCGCTGGCGCATCCACAGAATCACCCCCGCGGCCACAAGCATCACCACCAGCCCCACAGCCGTCTAGAGCCCGCGTCGGGCACGCTCCTTATAGAGCATGAACTCCTTCTCTTTCTGCAGGTAGAGGGCCGTGGCAAGGGCATCCGAACTGTCGGCACCCCTGATCAGCACTTTCAGGCGCGAGGCCTTGCGGAACTCGTCAGCCCGGCCATGCCGCCCGTAATAATCTATGGCTATATCCACGATAGTGTCTGTGGGCGCCGAGAGCCGGTTCACCACCAGCGCCTCGCTGTAGAGCAGCGCCCACCGCGCCATCACCGCCGAGTCATTCAGCTCAGACACGTCGACCCCGTTGAGCGCCGACAGCGCCGCCCCCGGGTCACTCTGCATCAGCCGCTCGGCCTCGTCGAGCGCCTGCGGATGTGCCCCCGGGAACCCGCACCCGGCAACCACCACCATCAACACTATGTAAACCAGATTACGCATAAGTAACTGTTCAAAATCATTTTATATTAACCGGTCATATTATTTCAATGTTTCTTCGGCGAAATGTTTGAATCTTTTCCTCTCTTCATTAGTCGTGTAGCTCGCTACACTCCTTCCTCATCGAGAAAAATTTTCTAAAAATTTCACTCGAACAAACATTAAAATAATTTCGACCAGTTACTTATCGCAAAGTTAGCCAAATTTCCCGAAATCCTTATACCGAATAAACCTCGTTTAAGAAACTCCTATGCGGTGGCAATTTAAATTGTTAAAAGAATCGTTTTGGCGACATTTTTAGCGACATCAGGCTTGCCCGTTTTGCGGGGACGGAGGTTCCGGCATGGCGAGTGAGGGGGGAATGCACAAAAACAAGGCCGCAAGTCGGTGACTTGCGGCCTGTTGGCGGAGAGGACGAGATTCGAACTCGTGGTAGGATTGTATCCTACGTCGGTTTAGCAAACCGGTGGTTTCAGCCACTCACCCACCTCTCCTTGAGGTTTTCGGTTGCAAATTTACAACTTTTTCAGTGCCCGGCAAGGGGTTGACGCATTTTTTTGAGTTTTTCGGGAACAGAAGCATAAAAGCATCCTTTGTCGTAAGAAAGTCCATCGCTGTCCCAATGCAGCGCAATATGACAATCCGCTACATTGTTACATATGACGGTACGCGCCACGTTATCCAATTGTACATCCTTTCCATCCCGGACCATGAGCACATCATACCCCTCTGCCAGCAGTTTCTTTTTCAGAATCCGTGCCATACGAAGCGTCACATCACGTTCTGCCGTTCCGTCCCGAAATGCCATTCCATCTGAAACCACCACTGCTTTCACAGAGCCTGCCGCTGTCGTTCCTCCGGTCACCTTTGCAGAGCCATCCGGATGACACAGCGTTTTGACCGATGAACCGCCTTTCGTTCCATGTCCCGCATTGACTGCAATCACAATGTCCTTCCGGTTCTTTTTCGCCTTGTACATAACAGCATAGCCCGATGTAATTCTGGCATGATCCGCATATTTCCAGGAAGAGTCCAGATAAATTTTCTCCTTCCCCTTCGCATATCCGCATATCGGGAAACTGATGACCATCAAAAATACAATTAGAAATACTATCCCCTTTTTCATATACACTCCTCTTTCTAAACATTCGACAGTTTTTATCCCCCTGTAGGAGCAAAATATCTTTTCACTGTCTTTACTCTACCTCATTTTTTATGGTAACACAAGATAAAATCCCCGTGTCGTTGCATTTCAGTGCCTTTAAGAGTATCATTACCATGATACGAATTTTAGGAGGATAAATTTATGAAATTAAAAACAAGACAAATCACTGTTACAGCAATTTTACTCGCAATCTGCATTGTAAGCCAGTTTTTCAAAAATGTGAGTGTATACCTTACAGGTCCGATCATCAACGCTGCCCTGATTCTGACCACTGTCTATGCCGGGCTGGCATGCGGCATTATCTTAAGTATCATCACCCCGATCACATCCTTTTTCATCACCGGAAGCCCG
>USKE01000124.1 GCA_900555165.1 uncultured Porphyromonadaceae bacterium
GCGGCGTTCCGGAATCCGTTGGTTTCTTTGATGGGGGAGAGTGAGGTGATTTCAGGCTTTAGCGAGCGTAGTGGTGTCAGGCTTTGGCAAGGGGGGAGGGGGTGTTGTACACGCGGGCTGCCAGTTCCTTGTCGAACATGTAGAGGCCGTAGCCGTTGTCGCCGATTTTCTTGAGTGCGTCGATGTATTCGCGGGCTGTCTCTTCCTCTTCAACCTGCTCGTTGATGAACCACTGAAGCATATTCTGTGTAGCGTAGTCACGTGCCTCAACAGCCACTGCGTTGAGGTTGTTGATGAGGGCCGTCACCTTCTGCTCATGAGCCAGAGTAGCCTCGAAAGCGGCTACCGGGCTGGGCCATTCGGTATCAACGGCGGCAATCGGTGCAAGGATGACCTTGCCGTCACGCGAGTTCACATAGTTCATCAGGATGGTTGCATGATCCTGCTCCTCCTTGAACTGCACGGCATACCAGTTGGCGATGCCTGCGAACCCTTTGGATGCGAAATCCATCGACATTGACAGATAAAGATATGCCGACCAGAGTTCGGCGTTGATCTGCTCGTTGATAGCCTTTTCTACTTCTTTCGTTAACATTTCGGTATATGTTTATATGATTAGTTTATGTAGGCGCATTCTGATACACGTGTACCGATGCCGTTCAGAAACGGTAGGCCACGTTCACCAGCGCGTTGAATCCGTTGTATTTCCTGATAAAAGTATATGTGCATGCCACCCCGACACGAAACGAAGGGGTAAGATCCACCTCATATCCGGCACCGAGATTCATGCCCAGACGCGACACGCGGGTGGTGGCGTCATCATAACCTTCATTACGGGCGCCGTGCATGTTCCAGCTCGAGAAATTGAGACCGATTTCGGGATAAAAGGCCATGCGGTCGCGCGAGAAGTTCAACGGGAACTGGACGTTAACATCCACAAGCAACGCGTCCTCACCGTTGCGCCGGAACACATAATCTGCAGCCGGGGCGACCCGCAGCCATCGGTTGAAACGGTAGGTGAACTCCACGCCGGCAAGCGCCGACTGGCTGTATCCGGCATATCCGGCGCGCACGCCGAGAGTCTTCTCGCCATGGAAGTCATGCTCTGATGCCTGCGCACCACTTGCCAGGCAGCACATGAGGGCAAAACCCATGAGCCGCCAACCGAATCCATCGCCCTTTAACAGTTTCATAAACATGATGTGATGATGCAACAAAGTTAACTATTTCTTTTCGAGTTTTAACAATTTCATCCGCTAAAAGTTCTAAACATACAAGCCACATACGTCACATAAGTTACATAAGCCACATAAGTAACATGATTCCCAGGCGGGGCATGTGACTTATGTGGCTTATGTAACTTATGTTGCGTATATGTGCGCGGCGGTTATCTTACGGCCACGGGGACTGTGGCGGTGCGGCTGTCGGCCGAGGTGACTCTCACGAGATAGACACCCGGGGCCACGGTGTAGCTTGCGGCGCCGGTGACGTCGCCCGAGGCCACGCATGCGCCTGCGGCGTTGAATACCTCTACGGTCACGGTATCATCAGCCTTCACGACGATTGTCGAGCGCGTGGTCATGACGCTGGCGCCTGCGGCGGCGATGTCGTCAATGGCACCGGCTTTGCCGAACCCTACGGCAAGCTTGGTGTAGATGCCGGGCATGGTGAACGCGGGGGTATAGACAGGCTCCTCGCCGTTGAGCGAGTAGTATTTGAACTCGTAACCCTCGGCGGGAACGGCCTCGATGGTCAGTTCGGTATATTTGGGCACTTTCGAACCGTGGGCGTATTCGTTGCCCTGCGCGTCGGTGACCTTGAAGGTACCGTGCGATGTGGGCAGGATGTCGAGATAAGCGAAGTCCGAACCGCCGTTGGTGCCGGTGTGCGAGGGAGACCACTCACGGTCGATGGCGATTGACGAGTCGGCGCGGCGCCCGTCGTTCTCCTCCTTGTCAAGAGCCTGGATTACCGCCAGGTTCCACGTGGGGCGGTTGGGGTCGTCATCATCCTTGGCTATGCGGCGCGGAAGTTTGTAATAGAGGTCGTTGAGCTCGTCGGCCGACATGCCGTTGCCGTTGATGTAAAGATACTGCAGGCCGGCGAGCGCCGAGGTGTCGAGGGCTTTTATCGCGTTGTTGCCCACCATCAGGGTCTCGAGGGCGGTGTTGGCGCTCACGTCGAGCGATGTCAGGTTGTTGTTCTCGGCCGAAAGGCTTGTCAGCGCGGTGTTGGCGGTGACGTCGAGCGCGGCAAGGCTGTTGCGCGACACGTCAAGTTCTTCAAGATACGGGCATCCGCTCAGGTCGATTGCGGTAAGCTCGTTGCCGTTGAAGTTAGCCCATCGCATAAGTGGCGAGCCGCTGAGGTCGATGGCGGCAAGCTTGTTGTTCTTCACGTCGATGTACTGCAGACGCGGAAGCATGGTGATGTCGAGCGACGAGAGCGCACGGATATTGCTATCCTCATCATCCCAGCCGTCGGAGTATGCCGACAGCCAGAGCAGACCGGGAGTGTGGCTCAGGTCGAGCGATGTAAGGGCTGTATAGCTGGTGTTGAGAATCTCAAGATCCGGGCAGCCCGAAAGGTCGAGTGATGTAACGGGGTTCCAGTAGATATTGAGGAACCTGAGACCGTCGGCGTTCGAGAGATCCACGGCAGAAATTGCATTGTCCCAGAGCCCGTAATCCGCAGCTACGTCACCGAAACCGCTCACGTCCACGGCGGCGAGGTCACCGTAAATGGTGACGGTCGTGCCAGCGGCGGTACCGTCGATGCGCGTGCCGCCGATGCGGTACGAACCGGGGATATAGGCAGTCTGACCCGGATACTCGGTACGGGTGCCGGTACCCCAGTCAACGGCAATCGTACCGTTGTTTGAGGCGGTGTTAACCAGGAACGACATCTTCTGCCCCTGCGGCACGGTAAAGGCCACCGAGGGCTCGGCGCCGATCTCTGCGAAATTCACCTTTATTTCGGCAGCCTCCGAGATCATGAACCACTGAGACTTGATCTCCTTGCCGTTCACGGTCACGCTCTTGAATTCATAGCCCTCTTCAGGATATACGTAGGCATACATAGGCACGCCGATAAGGGCCTCGTTCGTAACGCTCTTGATGGTCTGGAAATAAGGGGGCTGCCACTGCGGGAGCAGGAACTTGCCACCCTCGGTCTGGTATTCGTCGAGGTCATACGACAGGCTGAGACCCATGTTGGGATAAAGACGGTCAAGCTCGCCGGTGACGCGGTTTCCGGTGAGGGTGGCGTCCTTGAGCGTGACGGCAACCTTGCTGTTTACGGCAGTGCCGTCACCCTCGTCAACATCGATAATCCAGTTCATGTCGGTATCCATGACCCAGTCGAACCCGGCGTGCTCGTAGGGCGACCCTTCGAGGAAGAGATTCGTGGAATACGCGCGTTTTGCCTGCGGCAGAGTGTGCAGGGTATAGTTCATGCTCTCCTGGGTGAACGATGTGCAGTTACGCAGGTCTACCTTGGTGAGGCGGTTTGGCTGCTGGCCTCCGAAATCTACCCATTCCAGTTTTGAGCCTGCGCCGTTGAAGTCGGTGAGATAGAAGGCTTTCATCAGGTCGACGCGCGAGATCTGCGTATCGGCGATGTCAAGCGATGTCAGGTATGGGAAACGTGCGGCGTCGAACTCGCGGATGGGGTTTCCGGTAAGATACACATTCTTCAGCGCGAGGTTGTTTCCAAGATCAAGTGTGGTGATATTGTTGTATCTCAGGCCAAGGGTGAGCAGCGACGGGCACTGCGCCACGTCCAGACGGCTGAGGTTGCAGCTGTTTGCGCGGAACTGCTCGAGTTTGGTGCATGCCGTGATGTCGATCTCCTCGATGCCGGAGTTGCCGCTGATGTCGAAGTTGACCAGTTCGGGATAGTCGCCCATCACGAAGGGGTCATAGTCGTTCTGACCGCTCACAAGATTGTTGTTGGCAAGCGAGAGCACACGCAGGGCCGGCATCGACACCGGATAGAAGTGTGCCAGGTTGCAGTTGTCGAGGTTGATGTTGCGCAGTGTGGTCTGGGCGACCTCGGGCAGACAGATGAATATCGACACCATTTCGGGGCAGTCGTTGGCGGTAAGGTATTCGAGATTCACCAGATCGTCGACCTTGAGGCACTGGAGCCCTGTGTTGTGGCTCACATTGAGGCTGGTGAGCGACGACGCGCATGCCTCAAGCCCGAGAGTGGGGTTGACAGACGGCGAGTTGACGAGCTGGTTGTAGCTCAGGTCGACACTATTCAGCGCTGACGGCCCTGAGAGCTCGAACGAAGTCAGCGCATTTTTCGAGAGCGTAAGGGTGGTGAGGTTGGCAACATCCTCGACCACGGCCGACGTGAGCTGCGCGTCCTGGAATGTAAGCTCCGTGAGGTTGCCCGTGATGGTGATGGTTTCTCCCTCGACAGTACCCTCCACCCAGCGCTGCCACGCCGAAGTCTTGGGATCCACGGTCTCGTTGACGATGACGCCGTTGCCCCAGTCGATTTTCAGCGGCTGTGTCGCCGACACGACATTGGGCAGAAACTTCACGACAGTTCCGACGGGAGCGTCTGTCGTCAGGGTTATCTTACCCTCGCCCCATGCCGCCGAGGCGCACACGAGACCCAAAGCAAAAAGTAATCCTTTTTTCATTGACAGATATCGAATTAAGTGATAAAATTATAGATTATGAATATGTGACTGAATTTCACCTGCCGCGCCCGAACGGGAGCCTGGATGCTGTAGGACGTGCATATACCGGCATAACGCAGATATGCGACAGATTTGCGTCGGCTAAGATACAATAAATCCCCCGATATTCCACACATTTTGCAAATAAAAAGTTAACTTTGCATTACTTTTCCCACAAGGCAAGGTTTGAAAACCGTCTATAACATACTGCGGGCACTTCTGGTAGCCGTCATATTCCTGGCGGTGGCTCTCCCTGTATCTGTATATGTGGGGCTTTCAATCCCCGCTGTGCAGCACCGGCTGGCCCGGGTGGCCGAAACCGAGCTGTCGGCTCTGCTCGGCGCCCGGGTGACCGTGGGCGACCTGGGCGTCACGCCGTTCAACCGCGTGACACTGCGCGACGTCACCGTCGAGACGGCCCCCGGCGACACGGCGCTCACCGTGCGCCGCCTCGGAGCCGGCATTAACCTGTGGAGCCTTGTCTCGGGCGACCGCATCGCCATAAACTACGTGGAGCTCATCGGGCTCGACGGACGCCTGCGCCGCGCCACACCCGATTCGCCGCTGAACATACAGCCCATCATCGACGCCCTCAGCCCAAAAGACCGCAACAAGCCCCCCACGCTGTTCGACCTGAAGGTTTCGACCGTAATAATGCGCTCGTCGGCGCTGAGATACGATGTGGAGTCGGCCCCGCATGCCGACGGGCGCTTTGACCCCGCGCACCTGGCGGTCACCAACCTCAGGGCCGACCTGCGGCTGCCGCGCATCGCCAACGATGACTTCACCATCGACATAAAGCGCCTGGCCCTGGAGGCCTCGCCCGGATTTGAACTGCGCGACCTCAAAGGGTGGTTCCATATCGCCGCCGACGGCATCGAGGTGCGCGGCCTGACTGTCGAGACCCCGAACAGCACCCTCGCTTTCGCCGACATGGCCCTCCCCCTGCAGGGTCTGAACTCAATCGGCCGGGCGCTCGAACAGCAGAAACTCACCATCGCTCTCGACGAAGGGAGCAACCTCTACCTGCCCGACCTGGCGCCTTTCGTGCCGGCATTCGCGCACCTGCCCCTGCACACCACATTCAACCGGCTCGAGGCCGGCGGCAACCACAATGGCCTCTCGGCCGACCTCGACCTTGACCTCGGAGGCGCGGCGCGCCTGACGGCACTGGCCGACGCCTCGAATCTGCGCGGCGATTCGCCTGAACTGAATTTCACCGACCTCGAACTGGCACTTGACGGCAACCGCATGGCCGACCTGCTTGCCACGCACCCCGACATTCCCGCCACGGTGGGGATGTATCTGCGGCGCGCCGGCGCCGTAACCCTCACGGCCGACGGACGCATGACGCGCACCCGTGTCAGTGCCGAGGCCACGCTAAGGTGCGCCCTGGGCACAGTGAGTATCGAGGGAGACGGGAGTCTCGGGCGTGCCGGTGGACACACCTTCGATGCCGAGGCCTCTACCGACGGCGACTTTGACCTGGGAGCCCTCCTGGCCGACAGTCGCCTGGGCATGGTGAACGGCCATGTCACGGCCAACGCCACTGGGCGCGGGAAACGGTGGACAGGCGAGGCATCGGCCGACATGGAGCGAATCGACTACAACGGCACTGCGTTCACCGGCCTGCTGGCCGACGCGGAGTTCAGCCCCGGCTCGGTCAGCGGGCATGCCGCACTCGACAATCCCGGCATATCGTTCGACCTCGCAGGCGGCTATACACGCCTGCACGACGACATACAGATCTCGGCCGAGGGGTATGCCGACTGCCCCGACCTGGGAATATTCTCCCCCACCCTGGCACATACAGCTGTGAAGTCAAACATCTCGGTCGACCTGGCCGGAGCCGATTTCAACTCGCTCGAAGGGCATGCCATCCTCTCTGACGCGTCATACGTGATGCCCGACGGGCGCCGCATCCACCTCGACAACCTTGCGCTCAACTCAAGCATCCAGCCAGACGGCACACACCGCATAGCGCTCTCGTCAGATTATCTGAACGGCCTGGTCACCGGGCAGTTCGACTTCGCCCGTCTGCCGGCCGACTGCCGCCACATAGCCGCCGCACTCTTCCCGGCGCTCATAACCCCGCCGGCACAGATGCCGGGACGCAACGAATTCTCATACGGATTCTCGATAAGCCAGACCGAAAAGCTCGCCGCCGACCTGCGGCTGCCGGGGAGCATCGGCTACCCCGCCACTCGTAGGCGCG
>USKE01000125.1 GCA_900555165.1 uncultured Porphyromonadaceae bacterium
CGGCAGCCTCAGCATCTGAGGGATCCGGCAGGTCGTTCAGGTAGTCGTCCTTGTTGAACTCGGACATCACTTGTTGTCCTTGTCGTCATCGTCGTCCACGACCTCGGCCTCGACGGTGTCGTTGTCGGAACCGGAGGCGGAGCCAGCGGAAGCGCCGGCACCGTCAGCACCAGCGGCAGGCCCCCCCGGCCCCCCCCATGCCGAGACGCGCCACAAACAGCCAGTCAAGCACGAAGTTGCATATTGTGGCCACAATCAGGCAGTAGAACGGCCGCCGGGTGTCGCCTACGCTGCGCATTATCGCCGACCCGAAGTTGTAGATCATCGCAAACGGCATGCCGCAGAAATATATGCGCAGATAGGTAGCCGCCAGATCTATAACGTCGTCGGGAGCCGACATCGCCTCAAGTATCGGACGCGCCAGAGTGGTGCCCAGTACCGCCAGGATTACGCCCGACAGCAGGGCCACTATGGCCACCGTGGATACCGAGCGTTTCACGGCGTCAAAGCTTCGGCGCCCCAGGTAGTTGGCAATCACCACATTGGCGCCCACGGCTATGCCGAGAAACAGATTCACCAGAATACTGATGATCGGGCCGTTGCTGCCCACGGCGGCAATGGCATGGCTCGTCGAGTACCGGCCGATTATGGCCACGTCGACGGCGTTGAACGACTGCTGAAGCACGCCGCTGGCTATAAGTGGCAGTGCGAAGATCAGTATCTTCCCCGCCAGCGGCCCGTGGAGCATATCGACTTTTCCCGATTCCTTGCGTGTGGCTTCCATATTCACAAAATTACAAAAAAATACTGTCATCGGGTAAAAAATCCGTCCGCTGAAACAACGGGTAATAATTATGCGGTTATTTGCCGGAGATAGCGTTGCGATAGCTTTTTGCTGATAGATTGGGTTATATTGTGGCTGTTTGTATGGAATTAGAAAAATTTTTAACACTTTTGTTAAGGGGTGTTGCATATTTGTTTGTATATTTGTCAGAAATAATTCATCTCAAAAGGGGGCAAAGCTTAGACTTTCTATTTTAAAGTCTGATATTCAGACGATAATTTAATCTGTCGTATGGGCTTTGGCTGTATAAACCAACATAAACGCACATAAATATGAAAAACCGTTATGCGGTACTGGCCGCATTGATTGCCGCGATGCCGGGTGTCTCGGCGGCCGCTGATTCCGACTGGAGTCGTGAGGATGCTTTCCAGGGGCGCAGGATGGCCCTGCAGTATCGTGTCGACAACTGGGAGATGTTCACCAACGTGAAGGTGGATCCCGTTACTTTCGGCGACTGTTATCTGATTGACTGTCCGCCCGACAGGCCTCAGGCCGATTATATGCTTTCAGGCCTGATGGCAAGCTGGTACCCTGCCGAATACCTGCTCGGACCGGTGCGCGTAGGGTACATTCCCAAGTACAGGATACTTACGTTCGGGCGCTCCCAGGAGGTCATGTCACGCGACGGCATAACCTGGAGCCTTTACAATCTTACCGAGGATGAGTCGATTGACGACAACGAGGTGCGTCTGCGGCTCGACGAGTCCTCGCCGCATGGCGACTGGCGGCTGATGACACGCGCCAATTCCGGCTCCGGACAGTATTATTCGGGCGGTTTCATGCTGGCCAGCGAGTGCGACCCCGTGCCGGGTGAGGAGGAGATCGAGATCCGTACGCTCTATATGTTCCGCGACCTCTCGCTGCACCCTTACAACGGCCACATGGTATATGATTTTCTTGACATGTACGGCCGCGAATACCACAACGAGTCGGTGGTGCACACCTGGGTCGACGGCATGAACCTGGTGGTGCGCAACTTCTCTAACGTGGGGTTCGACTATGACGTGTTCTTTACCATCGACCCCGTGGCAAAGACCGTGACGGCACGCGGCCAGGTTCTGCTCGACGACCCCGACATGCTGGGCGAGTGCGTGCTCGGAGCGGCCAACGACGACGGTTCGCCCGCCACGGCCGCCGGAGAGCGCCATACCCTCACCGGCACGTTCGTGCAGGAGGAGGTAGACGGCCATATCGAGACCACGATAGATTTCCCCGTGTGGGGCGCCTACAACGAGCGCAACTACAACTTCTTCAACCCCACGTCAAACACCCGCATCTTCGTGGGGTATGACATCCTCGACCCCGCGTCGTCAGTCGCCACGCCTGTGTCCGACCTCAACGCCGACGGCGAGCCGGTCTACTACAACCTGCAGGGTGTGCGCATAGCCGCTCCTGTTCCGGGTCAGGTGTGCCTGGAACGCCGAGGCTCCCAGACACGCAAGTTCCTGGCTCGCTGATACGCCGACCGTTAAACGAAATTTCTGATAAAACCAAAAATATCTGATCAAGTCATGCAGAAAACTACCAGACTTATGACCCTGGCGCTTGCCGCCGGTCTGCTTGCCTCGACAGCCGTATATGCCGGTTCAGACCGTTTCAGGGCGCCGACACTGAAGGCCGATGCCGACCAGACCCCGCAGGCTGTGCCCGGCAAGGTCACCAATCCGTCGGCCTCGTTCGAGAACGGCTCGACGTCGGGCACCATCACCTTCACCATGCCCGAGGGGCTGAACTATGCCTCGTATCCCGCCGTGGGGTGGGTGAAGTACCGGATTACCGAGGCCAACCAGTACCCCGAGGTGATATATGCCGAGGGTGACGCCCGGTACGGCCAGACAATGAACGTGTCTGTAGAACTCCCCGCCGGTTACCGCACACTCATCATCAAGGCCGTCAACGAGAAAGGCACCGGAAGCTCGCATTATCCCTACCTGTCGCTGTGGGTGGGTCCCGGCAAGCCGTCGAACGTCACCGGCGCCACACTTGCTGTCGAGGGCACTCAGGCAAGCCTGTCGTGGAACCCTGTGACCACGGCCACACGCAACGATGCATTCTTTCTCCCCGAAGAGGTCACATATACCGTGGTGCGCACGCCCGGTGACGTCACCGTGGCCGAGAATCTTGCCGCCACATCGTTCTCCGAGACTCTGCCCGACACCGGCACTGCCGTGGGTTACCGCTACAGCGTCACAGCCGCTTTCCGCGGCCAGACATCCGACCCCGTGTACTCGAACGGCGCCCCGGTGGGTACAAGCGCAGCCCCCTGGTCGGCTGACCTCACGTCGATAAACGACTTCCTGACGTTCACCGTGTCGCCCGACAACGACAGCTACATCTGGCAGTGGGACACCTTCGGCCGCGTAAAGCTCCCTTACAAGAGTTTCGGTTCCACCCCGGGCAACGACGACTGGCTCATCACGCCGGGTCTGCGCCTCGAAGGGGGCAAGCTCTACCCGGTAAGTTTCCTGTTCAGCAGCTACGGCAAGAACTATACCCATACGCTTGAGATAAAGGCCGGTACAGCTGCGAATTCCGAGTCGATGACCCTCTCGGTAATGGACGACACGCAGTTCACCACACCCACGTCGTCGCGCGAGGATGCCGCAGTGCCTGCCGGATTCCTCTATGTGCCGCAGACAGGCGTCTACTATGTGGGACTGCACGACAAGTCGCCCGTCAAGGTCTATGACTGCTATGCCTACGGTTTCTCGATTGGCGAGGGGATTGCCGGCTCAGCGCCCGACACTGTGACCTCCCTCTCGATAACCTCTGACGTGGATGTCACCCCCGCCACGGCCGTCATAACCTTCAACGCCCCGGCGGTCGATATCGAGGGCAACACCCTCACCGACCTTACCGACGTAAAGGTATGGCGCGGCGACCTGCTTGTGAAGACATTCGACGCCCCCGCCCCCGGCGCGCAACTCACGTTCAGCGACGTGCTCGCCCCCGGCGAGAAGGGCACATATACCTACCGCATCGTGGCCTCTAACGCCTCGGGCGCTGGCCGCCCTCTGGAACAGGAGGCTTTTGTTGGTGACTACCGTCTGCACACACCCTACAGCCAGACATTCGAAACCCAGGCTGATGCCGACGCTTTCACCATAATCGACGCCGACGGCTACAGCTCAAGCAACAAATGGACCTACGAGAGCAGTTACAAACAGATGAGCTGCAACTCGTCGTCGAGCATGGACTGCGACGACTGGCTCATTCTCCCCGCCATCTGGCTCAAGGGCGGCTACAGATACACCTTCTCGACCGAGATGAAATCGTACTGGGCCGGTGACCAGGTGCCCTTCGAGATATATCTCGGCACCGGCAGCACTGTCGAACAGATGACCGTGATGCTCGGTGAGCTTAAGGGCGCCGAGTCGAACATCGGCCGCGACTGGCAGACGTTCACCTACAATGCCGACCCCGAGACTGACGGCCTCTACTGTTTCGCCATCCGCTATCTCGGTTCGGGCAACAGCTGCAAGCTTTGCGTCAAGTCCGTGGCAGTGAGCGACGGCCTCAATGTCGGCGAGCCCGCCGCCATCACCGACCTTTCGGCAGTGCCTGATTTCGGTGGCGAGGCCAAGGTGGCCGTCACGTTCACCGCCCCCTCGCTGAGCATGTCGGGCGCCGCGCTCCCGTCGCTCGACCGCATCGAGCTTTTCCGCGACGACCAGCTTGTGAACACATTCACGAATCCCGCTCCGGGTGCCGCTCTCAGTTTCGAGGATACCGGCATGGAACCGGGCTATCATCTCTATAAGGTCACGCCCTGGGGCGCCTCGGCCGGTGAAAGCTCGGAGACACGCGTCTTCGTGGGCGCCAACATCCCCGCCGCACCGGCAAATGCCGTCGTGACCGAGGATGCCTCCGCTCTCGGCAAAGTAACCCTGAGCTGGGACGCTCCGGCACTCGATGTCGACGGCGCCGCGATCAATCCGGCTCTGGTACGATACAACATCTATGCCCTCTCGATCTACGGCGAGGATCCGGCACTGCTGTTCGAGTCTGTCGAGGGCACATCGCACACCTTCGAGGCCGTTCCGGCTGGTGAACAGCACTTCGTGTGGTACCGCGTGAAGGCCGTGACCGCCGCCGGCGAGTCGGCCTCCGGCGCCGACACCGAGGTCCTGGCAGCCGGGCAGCCGCACGCACTGCCGTTCGCCGACTCGTTTGCCGACGGCACCTTGAGCTATGAGTTCAACTCGGAGCGCATCGCCGAATATCCCGCCGAGTGGATTGTATACAGCGACCGCGACTTCTCCAACCTCGTGCCGCAGGACGCCGACAACGGCATAATCGGCATGTACGCACCCTACACCATGGCCACGTCGCGCCTGATTACGGGTAAGATCGAGATTTCGGGCGCCGAGAACCCCGTGGCCTCGATATGGTTCCGCGCCGTGCGCGACTCGCAGAGCAAGGTGGCCATCGAGGTGCTCGACTGCACTGCCGAGACACCCGCATTCACCCGCCTGGCCGAGAAGACATTCTGGGCCGAGGATTATCCCGAGGGATGGGTCAAGATCGAGGCTCCGCTTACCGATTATGTGGGCAAGACCGTACAGATCGGCATCGTGGGGCAGGCCCAGTCACAGAACTACCTGTTCTTCGACAACCTGCGCGTCACCCAGCAGTACGACCACAACCTCACCGCCCTCTCCATCTCTGCCCCGGCACGCATGTATCCGGGCGAGGAGGCCGACGTGACCGTGCGCATGCAGAACTACGGCGCGCAGACCGCCGAGGGGTATGCCGTGGAGCTTTACCGCAACGACGAACTTGTGCAGACATATCAGGGCGAACCCCTGGCGCCCGATGTCGCCACCGAGGTGCGTTTCACCGAGTTCCCTGACATCACGATGCCCGAGGAGTTTGTGTACCGCGCTCAGATTGTCTACGCCGCCGACCAGCTCCCGGCCGACAACACCACGGCCGAGGTGACCGTGACCCACCGTTTGCCCTTCTATCCCTCTGTAGATGACCTCGCGGGCACTACCGAGGGTGGCGTGAACACGCTCACATGGTCTGAGCCCGAGATACCTCTGTTTGACTGTGTGCCCCCCGAGGTTACCGAAGATTTCGAGTCGTTCGCGCCATTCGCAAAGGCCGACCTCGATGACTGGAAACTTGTCGATGCCGACGGCGAACCGTTCGGCGGGTTCAACGAGATTACCTTCCCCGGCATATCGGGCCCGGTATCGTACTTCGTGATGGATGACTCGCACGAGAGCATGCCTTACGACCCCAACGGCGACCTGAAGGCACATTCGGGCAACAAGTATCTTGCCTCGGGATGGGTCGACGGCGCCACCGGCGTCAGCGACGACTGGCTGATCTCGCCGATGGTGTCGGTGACCTCCGATCGCCTGTCGTTCTGGGCCAAGAGCTACGACGCCTCTCTGCTCGAGACCTTCGAGGTGCTGTATTCGATCACCGACCGCCGTCTTGACAGTTTCAAGCGCGTGCGCCTCTGCGGCTCGGTTCCCGCCGAGTGGACACAGTATGAGTTCACCCTCCCCGCCGGCACACGTTACTTCGCCATCCGTTGCATCTCAAACGACCGGTTCATGCTCTTCATCGATGACATAGCTTACACCCCGATTGACTGCACCGAACCGATGGAGGTGCTCGGCCGGCATGGCGGACATGGCGTGCCGACGATCAAGCCGTGGGCGATGGGACACATGGATTGGCGCGTCGATCTGGTGAACGAGAGCAGCTGCCCTGCGATGGCGTCAGACATCGATGCCAGCGGGCTGAGCAATCTGCGCAACAGCGACGTTCCGGTGGGCTTCAAGGATGTCAGCGAGCTGAAGGCGCTGTGCGAACGCTCATCCAAGCCGGTGGTCCTGAAGGGGATCATGAGCGTGAAGGGCGCGCGCAAGGCCATGCAGGCCGGCGCGGCAGGCATCATCGTCTCAAACCATGGCGGCAGGGTGCTTGACGGCGCGCAG
>USKE01000126.1 GCA_900555165.1 uncultured Porphyromonadaceae bacterium
CCGCCGTGCCTGACGAAAGAGCCACCACACGGCGGTCAAGCGGGGATGATTCCCCATCCACATGGTTGACGAACCTTTCAAGGTCGGACTCGAAGGCATCGACGTCGGGCCCCAGGGGCACAGCCCAGTCCTCGGCCATGGCTTTCTCGATAAATGACATTTCGCGCCCCGACATGTGGGGCTTGCAGAGCAATATGCGTTCGCGTGACATATAAGTCGGTTTTTGTGGATTGATGGCGGCGTGGCGCGGTCAGGATAATATGTCGGCGCGGTCGAGCGGCCGGTATGGACCCGGTTTCACTTCAAGCAGTATGGTGGGCTCTATGACCTCCATCGAATGCCAGCTTCCCGGGTCGGTCTGGCATACGGTCACGCCGGCGGCAGGCCCCATGGCCACACGGGCTGTCTCTTGGCCGTTGTCGTCATACGTCACCATGTCGGCACGCCCGCTGAGCACGGCGTATGTCTCGGCCACCGGGCGCCGGTGTATCGGTATCACCGTGCCGGGCTGAAGGGCGTTGAACATCCTCTGCACCGGTTCGTCAAACGACTCATGCAGGTTGTGGTTCTGCCTGAGACGTGGCGATTCTGCGGCCTGCGCGAGCAGCGCGCTGAAAAAACTGTCGTCAAAAATCTTCATAAGCCGGAAATCTTCATTGAGCCGATGCCGCCTGCCGTGCCAGGTATTCGGCATGCAGATGGTAATATTTGCGTTTGAAAATCACGTATGCCGCAAGCAACAGCGCAATCACGCCGCAGAAATAGAGCCACCGGTTGCCCGGCCAGTATATCAGTCCGAATGATATTGCCAGCTGAAGAGCGCCGTAGAGCGCCGACACCGAACGGTGCGACCAATGCAGCTCATTTGCCAGGAGCTGATAGGCATGTTTGCGGTGCGGCTTGAATATGTTCTCGTGCAGCATCATGCGGTGCACGATTGTGAGTATGGAGTCGGCACCGTAGACGGCGAAAAACAGCAGGTAGTAGAGTTGTCCGGTGGCCACGACCAGCGCTCCTACAAGGAAGAGCATGATGTAGGCTATCGACACCGAACCCACATCGCCGGCAAAACAGCGCGCCCGGTTGCGGAAGTTGTAGAACAGGAACACCCCCACACCTATGCCCGAAAGCACAATCAGGTGCGGGTCGACGAATCCGAGCATGCGGTTCTCGACCCACACGGGCACCAGTATGGCCAATGAGTACATGCCGGTGATGCCGTTTATGCCGTCCATGAAGTTGTAGGCGTTGACTATGCCGGTGGCGACGACCAGACCGATGATGACACCCCACCAGGGAAGATCTCCCGTCATGCCAAGCTGCCAGAACATCAGCGCCAGCGCAGCAAACTGCAGTAACGCCCGCAACCGGTTGGCGACCGAATGGATGTCGTCGATAAAACTGATTACAGCAACAATGGTGAGTCCGGCCATAAAGAGCGGATAGCTGAAGTCGGATACCACGAAATACATAAGCGCCGCGATATAGAAAATCACGCCGCCCCCGCGCAGGGTCACACGCGAGTGCGATGAACGGGCATTCGGCTTGTCGACTATGCCGTAACGGCGCGCTATGGCGAAATATCCCTCTTCAAAAGCGAACAGCAACGCTGCGGCCGCCGCATAGAACAGTATCGTCATCAGTGGGCTCATCGGTCATTGAAACTCCTTATGGTTTTTAGAATGCCCTCTTCGGCCCTGACCGGCATACGGTCTATGCCGAGTGCCTTCTTGATTTTGGCGTTAGAGACAACATAATTCTCGGTGAGCTTGTCGAGACGGAATGAATTCACCGGCAGATGCAGGGCATCGCCCACACGGCACAGGCACCTGACCATTCCGGCAGGCAGACCCATGCGGCGGTAGGGCCGGCCGGTGGCACAGCATATCAGTTCTACCAGGCGGTTTGTAGAGAGAGCCTCGTCATCGGCCATATGGTATATGCCGGATTCCACAGGGCGTGTGAGCAGGCCGTCGATGACAAACGATAGATTGTCGACCGAGGTAAACGTGCGCCTGTTGTCGAACCGCGACAGCGGCCAGGGCATACCGGTCGATACAAGCTTGTAGAGCAGATTGAGGTTCCCCTTGTTGCCGGGGCCGTGTATCATACAGGGACGCAGGATAATGACCTTTCTGCCTGTGGCCGGATGGGCGAGGATATACTCCTCCGCCTTAATTTTGCTTTCTCCGTAAGGGCCGACCGGAGCGGGTATCACCTCTTCTGTAAGAACTCTATCAGAAAGCTTGTCGCATGCCGCCTTTACGGTACTGAAGAATATGAAACAGCCTGTCTCGGGATGGCTTAGAAACCAGTCGTAGATCTTGACGGTCAGACCGGTGTTTATCTTGAAATATGCGTCGGCAGGGTCTTTCCCCGAGGTGTCGTGTGCTTTCCCGGCCAGATGGATTATGGCGTCTACCTGTGGTATAGTGTTGTTTTCTATGGCGTCCCAGCCGAATGTCCTGACCACACCATCGCGTTCGGGCGCCACGATGTCGAGCCCGTATATCTCATGCCTGTCTTTTAGTGCCTTCACCAGATTTGAGCCGACAAATCCGTGCACGCCGGTTATCAGTATCTTCATTTTTGAATCCTGCAAATTTAATCAACTCTATAATAGAGTTATATTGCGCCCGCAAAATTACAAAAAATATTGATAACATGACGATAAAACGTCGCGTGCGGCTCGGAAAGGGAGCCGCATGCGACGCGATAGGTAGTGCAGTGCTACCCGGAAAGAATAGGCTGTTGATCTGTGCTGTTTACGTTCTGTAAGTTACGTCGTGCAGTCTCCGTCAGGCGAGTGGGCTGCGGATGGCTGCGTGTAATTTCTTTTTCAGGGAGCGCGAGACCGGGGCGCAGTAGTCGTGGCGGAGGTGGATCACATTGGCCGAGATGTCTGTCACATGTGTAAGGTTGACGATGTATGACCTGTGGGTCTGCATGAAGGTGTCGGGCGGCAGGCGCTCGACAAATGATTTCATTGAGGAACGGGTGATGATTACTCCGTTGTCGGTATAGACTTTAAGATAGTTTTCCATCCCCTCGACCAGAATTATGTCGCCGGTGTCGATATTGTGGATTTTTCGCCCGGCTTTCAGTGTGATTTTTTCCGGGATTTCGACAGCCTCATTATTACCGTTGTCGGCAGGTATCTTACAGGCGGGTAATGGCCGGTCATGTGCGTTACAGGCGCCTTTGTCATTGTCGTGGCCATCAGGTGTGAGGTGGCAATACCGTATTTCATCAGAAATCTGTTCGTTTTTCAACCTGAGTTCCTCATATTTCCGTTCTATCAGGGTCGATTCGCAATAGGCATACAGCCATACTGTGATCAGTGCCACTATTACCACCGGCGCCTCAAGATCACCCATTGCGAAGGGCACATGGTCGGTGGTATATGACACGTAGTGCGATACAGCAATATGCCCACCACCGTTGCCGATGCCCACAATACCGGATACAGATATGCCGGTATCGCGGGGATGTTGCGTCGCATGACGACTGCGGCCCACCGCGACATCATGTAGCACAGCAGATATGCGGCTCCCACGGCCATGGCCCCCTCCACCGCCATGAAGAGGAGGGAATGGTTGAGATAGTCGTCGCCGTTTACTATCCTAACGAGCATAAATGAGACAACCGCCAGTATCAGCGGCGTCATGCGGCCGAAAAATGAGCGTCGCCTGCCAGACATTGTCATATTCAGATTGAAATATATCGTTATTACTTATTGACGCGTTTTATCTCATCGATCATATCATTGCGCCGTGAGATTGTGCGCCGCATCATGCCGGTATTGAAACGCAGGGCGAATGATATGCCGATCAGGCGCATCACCTCATATTCACGCTCGGAAAGCCTGCCTTTGCGGCCGTTGAGCGAGATGACGGCCCGGCTGTGATTCGTGTTCAGAAGGTCGCGTACAAACAGGGTGAGGCTGCCGTTGCCCGACAGCACCGATTTCTGCACTCCCACACAGACCGATCCGGCAGACCCGGCTACAGCCTGTCCGTAAACGGTCTGTCCGTGCCATTGCCCCGACAGTTCGGCTCCCCATCCTCCGGGCAGATGGAACAGGTTCCTGCAGTCAGCCATAGGAGTAAGCCGCTGATTTGTACCGATGCCGAGCTCCGGGCCGAATCTGAATCTGTCGTAAAGCAATGTCGCGTTTACCGACAGATTCCACCAGCTGTTTAGACTCAGGTTTACGCCCGATATGGTGAGGGTGGCACGCAAATGGTCCGGCAGATTCTCGGGTGACACATACAGCACTCCGTCAGTGATTTCGCGGTAGCATTTCACGATCGCGCCTGTTTCACGGGTGGCTGAGAGTGATACCCGGAATCCTGAACCAGAAGTGTATACGGCCTGAAATGAGTCGGAGGCGGCCTCACGCAGATTTATATTGCCTCCTACATGGGTGATGTCGTCAAAGATATAGACGAACGGATTCAGATCGGCATAACGGGGGCGTGTGATGCCCCGGGCGTAGCCGATCAGAGCGTTGCCTCGCTCACCGATGGCGAATCTGAGGGTAGTTTCGGGAAAAAGGCCGATCCGGCAGCGGCGATAGTCGGTGCCCGCCGATGCCTCGTTGCCTGAGAACACGCTTTTTACTGCAGTATGCTCCATTCTAAGCCCCGCCGACAGAGAGAGCGTGCCGCGAGTGAACGTGCCTTCGGCATAGAGGGCATTGACTTGTTCGCGATATACGAAATCGGAACTCAGGTTGTTTTCAGCCTCTGTCTCCGAGGAATGTGTGCCGTCGGTGTATCTGCCACTGTTGTTTATGCGTAGGAAACTTGATCTCGCACCGGCCGAGAAACTGAATCTGTTGCCGGGCATATAAGTGAAGTCGACTGAGGCCACCACACCAGTTGCCGTGCCGTCCATCACGCCGTAAAGCGACTCATCTCTGCTGTCAGACATATCCTGTGTCTCGTCACTTTTATAGCCGAACCAGTCTATGCCGAAGGTAATGTCGCCTTTCCGGTCAGGAAATTCATGTTTCAGCCAGGTGTTGCCGAAGATATTGCGCTGGCGGGTATCGGTGTGATTCCGGGTGTCACGTATGGTTGATTCCACGGTATTCCCGGTGTGCATCACCGCGTATTCGCCACGCTGAAACCGGTAGCCGTTTATAGAGACTCTGAACCGCCACCGGTCTGTGAGATCCATGTCGAATACCCAGGCGGCGTTATGCACGCGGTCATTGCGCCGGCGGTCATACGTCTGCCACAGCCCATCGTCGCTGTCAAGGTATGGCCGCATTGTAAACAGCTCTGACGGATTATGGGCGCCGGTGAAAGAATATGTGAGCGACATCGACATTCGTCTGTTGCTGAAATCGGCAACCAGTGAGACAAAACCCTGCCGGGCTTTCCAGACCAGGCCACTCCCGTTTACACCGAGCGTGAAACCGTTGTCGCGTTCATGTTTCAATTTTAAATTAATCGTGGCCGTAACCGAACCGGCCTCGTTTTTTGCCGACGGGGCTGTCATTATCTCAATCTGTTCCACGCCGGCAGCGGGGAGCGATTTCAGGTAGGCGATCAGGGCCTCGCCTTCAAGCACGCTTTTGCGGCCGTCTATGTTTACGGCAACTCCCTTTGCCCCGTACACGGTTACCGTTCCGTTGCTGTCGACCGCAACCCCCGGCAGTGACGTCACCGCATCGTATGCCGAAACGCCCGAGCCTGAGATTGTGGCACCGGGTAAATAGACTGTCTTATCGGGGGAGGCCATGACGTCAGGGCGCCGCGCGGCTATCACCACCTCGTCGAGTACGACGGCGGTATGGACGGAATCCGTAACAGTTGTTTCCGGAATGGAACCGGCGCGTGTCTGTGAATATGAAAATGCCGGGAACAGGATGAAAAGCAGGGGGGCTATGTTTTGTTTCATGGCGGCAAAGTTAACCGTACCCGCCATTGTGACAAACAATTAGTGACTAACGGTTACCGAAGTGGGATGAACGGTAACCTGCTGCCGCACGACACACGTCAGAGGCGGAAGAAGAGGGCTGTGCCTCCGCTGTCGACGATGCGCATGTTGTAACCGGCGCGAGTATATACGCCGTCGGCCGGATAGAAGGTGTTGCCGATCTTTATGAAGTATGTCGCACCTTTTTTATAAAGCTCGATGTTTGTCTTGAACGAACGGTATTTGCTACCGTCCTGTTTGTAAAGCGTCACGCGCTTTTTGTAGTCGTATGAGTTTGATGAGGTATTGAGATTACCGTTTTTATTTTGCTGATGAGCATCGTAATGTTCTTCTTCCTGAGCTGTTCGGTCTGCTGTTGTGCGGGTTGTGGTGCCCGGTGTCTGTGTGGCATTTCCGGAAATAGATTGCGAGGTGGCGCCACGGGAAGTTGTTTTGTTGGTGGATGAAGATTGGTTGCCTGTTCTGTCGGTTGTGGCTGCGTTGGCTGACGCCGTGCTCGCCGACGATGAGCCGGTGCCGTATTTGAGCCGGTTGTATTCCTTGATGTTTTCGAGGTTGTCGTGTGCCGAGGTGAGCGATTCGCGGAAATCGCGGTGCGACTGTGCCGTGATTTCCCGCTGGCGGTCTATATCTTCCTGTGTGGGGGCATAATGGGGCGTGGCCGTCCATTGTGCCTGCTCGGCAGAATGCGTGATGTGCGATGAGGCGAGATTCTGCAGGTAAGCACCTTGCGCACCACCTACTTGTGCTCCTACAGCGGCGG
>USKE01000127.1 GCA_900555165.1 uncultured Porphyromonadaceae bacterium
TACTACCGGCTGGCGTCCACCTGTCCGGTCGACGAGATCGACGAGATAGAGCGCGGGCTTGCCGCCGACGAGCTGCATGTTTCGGGCGCGCAGGGTAAGGTCGACCTTGGGTGTGATGAGGTCCTGCATGTCGACACTGCCGTCGATGGTTAGCGGATTGTCGTTCACGGCGGTTATGCCGAAATTGCGGAAACGTATCACGTTGTCGCGCACGGCGATGCTGTCAGGCGAGAATTTCAGTGCCGTGCCGAGCATGGTGGGGGTCACGCGCGCCGAGTCGAACGCCAGCCAGCCGTTGAACCTGGGTGACGCCAGGCGCCCGGTGACATCCATCTCGCCGTTGAGCACGCCGCCGAGCACTGCAGTACCGGCCGGCAGGAAAGCGTTCGCCACAGAAAGCGGGAACTTGATCACGCGGCAATCGAGGCTGAAGGGGTTTACGGCGGTTGAGTCGTTAAGCACACCCTGGGCGGTAACCGCCTCCTGGCCGTTGACTTTGAGGGATGTGGTGGCCTTAAGTACCCCCGAGGCATTCGTGAGCACGTCGAGGTCGAGGTCAAAGTCACCCACCGGCTGGCGGTCGTAGGTGAACTGCTTGAGCGCCACGGTGCCGCGGCCGTTCAGGTCGTTATCTTTCCTGCCCACGCGGATGTCGGCCGAGAGGTCGCCGGTCATCGGGGGCGCGAAAGGCACCATCACCAGCCAGTCGGCAAGACGGATGTCGCTCAGGCGCACGATAAGATCCTCCTGCGTCGAGTCGGCCTCGTTGTGTTCGGTGAGTATCTGCACCGAGCTTAGGTCGTTGTGCAGGTCAATGTCGGCGTCGAGATGCCGGGTGACGAAGTTGTATTTTATGAAATTGTCGCGGTTTATCTCCCAGTCCTTGTAGCCGATCACGGGGTGATATGGCACAAATCTGAGCACGACCGTAGAGCTGTCGGGCATGTTTATCAGCGAGCCGAACGAGAATCCGGTCTCCCCCTTTATGTCTTTCTGTTTCACCGCGAGGGCGAAATTCTCGGGACCGAGGTAGCCGCGGGCGTTCACCCATGCGAAATTGTCGAGCGTACCGGGCCGGTTGTCCATCGTTATGGCGTATGCCAGGTAGCGGCGCCTCTGCTGCACGCCCACTGAAATGGAGTCGAGGGTGGTCTTCCCCATCGTGAGGCCGGCCACATACCCCCCGCCGTGCAGCGACGAGTCGTTGGCGAAGTGCATGTCAAGGGCACGGAACTTCACGTCGAGGTCAAGCAGGTAGTTCGACACCAGGTTGTCTGTGCCGGCGGCAAGCGTAAGGTCGAACCGGGGCAGACTCTTCTGCAGCGTGTCGGCGTCGAGTCCGCGGTGCTTTATCTGGTCCTGCATCACCAGCCCGGCATGCGACAGGCGCGGCAACAGGTCGGCCGGCCGGTCGTAGGCCGTGAGCCGCGCGTCGAGGTCATGGTTGGTGAGGCGCGCGCGGGTCTGCGCGGAATCGGCCTCCAGGTCGAGCACCACGTCGTTGCCGTTCACCGTCATGCCCGGCATGCGCCAGTACAACGAACCTACGGTGAGGTTTGCCTTCAGCGCGGTAAGCAGGTCGAGCGGAGAGGCCTGTTTCTTCCCCTTGACAGGGGCGAACGGCGGACGGCTGAACGACAGCACGGCATCGCCCGACAGTTTCACCGAACCCTCCGACACCTCGGGCGACAGTTTCAGCGCTTTCAGGTCGAGGTTGCGCACGTCACCGTCGAAACGCCACGCCAGTCGGTCGCCGTCGAGGTTACCCGAGGCGTTAAGCGTGAAATTGGCGGCGCGGTTGCCGGACAGGGCCGAAAGCGTGGCCCGGCCATCGGCCAGATGCACGTCGGCGGTTATGTTCTCAAGGGGCTGCCCCTCATAGACAACATGGTGTATGTCGGCACTGGCGTCGAGCGTGGTGGCCGGGCTGAAGAAATCAAGCCCCTGCCCTTTGGCCGACACCGTGGCGTCGACATCACGCAGCCCCAGTCCGGGCATTATGCTCTGCACCGGGAAGGTGGCAGCGTCAAGATTCACGTCATAACCTTGCGCGCGGTTGTTCCACGAGGCATCGAGCGCCAGGTCACCACCGGGGGTACGCGCCTCCAGGTCGCCGCTTACCACGCCGCGGCGCACGTTCACGCTGCCGTCAAGTGTCAGCGGGGGCAGATTTATCTCTTTGGCCATCTTGGCGTCGAGCAGGAGCGGCTTGAAATAATTGCCGTTGCGCAGTGTGCCCGCAAGGTCGAGGTCGGCGGTCATGCCGTCGAGTCCGCCGAGGGCGTTGCTTGCCTTGCCCGAGGCCTTGACCTCGACATAGCCCGGTATGCGCAGCAGGCACTCGTCAAGCGCGATCGTCTCGGCCGCCGTTCCTTCCAACGACACCGATGCCTCTACCGGCGACGACGGGGGGAGCTGAGCCGCCATCGATGTCATCGGATACAGGACCGAACCCCCCCGGGGCTCCGTGGAACCGCCGCAGGTCATCGTTGCTTATCGAGGCTGTGAGGGCGAGGCGCACCGGCGTACGCTCGATGGGCACAGTCTCACCGGCGGGTGCCATCCCCATCATGCCGTCGACCTTTACGGTCGAAGTCGGGGTTGTCAACAGCATGTTCTCGGCACGCATGGCCACAGAATCCATGTCGAACAGGCCTGTCAGCGTCAGCGGCACGCCACAGCGCTCGCGCGCCGAGATACGGCGCACGGGCACACGCACGGCGGTGCCGCGGTTCCTCAGCGAGTCAATCTTTATATCTATCTCGGTGGCCTCGATATACTCGGGGTCAAAGGCCGCCGAGGGGGGGAGATGCCCCTGCAGAGCGTACAGTGCCCGCGAGCCTGTAAGTTCAAGGGTGGTTGCCGTCACGGTCCAGGGCACAGAGGGCACGGTATCCACCGGTTCCACAGCCTTGAGCGGATATTTTTCTACATATTCCGGAGGGAAATAGATGTAGCGGGCATCTATGCTGTCGACTGCGAGCTTGTCCACCGACACGGTGTTGTTGGCCATGCGCACATCGGCATCGGTGAGCGTGGCGCGCGGAACAACGCATGCCAGCGTGTCGATCATCGGCTGCAGCTGCATGGCGAAATCGACATTCTTCAGTTCGGCCTCGTCAAGATGTATATGCCAGTTCACCGGCACGGAATCCTGTTTTACCGGGCGCGCCACTGTGTCGGGGCGCATCCACATGCGCACGCGGGCGCCTGAACCGTTCAGACGTCCCACCGAAATCTCCTGCGATGCCAGACGCACGGCGGCATCCTTTATCGCGGCGAGTTTTACCCCGGCGGTCATGTACATCGCCGAGTCGGGCGTACCTATCACCACACGGGCACCTGCGGCCGACAGGTCACGACCGGCAATCTCACCCCTGAAGAGCGGAGTCACAGCCATCTCGGCGCGGAGCCGGGCTGTCTGCACCTCAAGTCCGGGTGTGGCCAGGCTGAGCGAATCAACCGCCAGGTCAAGCGGGAACGTGAGTCTTACCCTCTTGACCTCTATGTGCATGTCGCCCTTGCTGTTTACCGACTTCACTACCTGCCCCACAATCAGATCCTGCACCGGAGGCAGATAAACCAGCACAAGCACCGCCGCCACAAGAGCCACAAGCCCCAATACGGTGTACTTCAATGCTTTCAGTATGTTTTTGCCTGTTCTGGACATCCCTGGTGATGAAACGTTATGAATTGAAACGTGTAGTGACCGGCACCTCTGTCAGGCTCCGTGTCACATCATATTAACAATCGCCGCCGCCGATGGTTGTTGAAACGTCACCACAAATATAGCCATTCCCGCCCATGCGTACCAACTCCCCACCCGAAAAACCGCCATCAGCCGCCCCCTTTCATATTTAAAGAACCCGAGGAACCAGAAGAACCAGCCATGAGGGTGGCATCATAGGTGTTGGTTCTTTTGGTTCGGGGCGCGACCGCGCCCAATAATAATAAAAGGTTTGGTTGTTTTGGTTCTTCAATCTATAATCCTGCCATAGTATAATTAATATGGTATTCCCTCTCCCGAGTATGGGTATTAAAAAAGGCGCGGAGCCAAAAAAGCCCTGCACCTTTTATGATTTGCCTGAATGATATGGGGGATTCTCACCCCCGGCGCCCTTGCGGGCGCGGAAGCTTACTGCTTTGAAGCCTCAAGAGATGCTTTGCGGAACTCCTTCATGGCTTTCTCGATCTCGAGAGAAACCTTGCGGGCGCGAGTACCGGCGGCCTTGTTGCCGTTTTCGATCTGGGCATTGGCTTCTTTTGTGAACGCCTCGAACATGGGGGCGAGCTTTTCAACTAAGTTTTTCATTACGATAGGGGTTGAGAATATGAATTGAAAATTTGACTATCCAAGGAATGCAATTGACCGGCATGACCCGGGTTTCGGCTCGAAACCGTGGTTTTTCGATAAAGAGCTATGAGTCACAGACAATGCGTAATAACATATTTTTCGCAAAGTTATGAAAAATTTCGTAATAGCAAGGTTTAATGCCTCTTTTTTTTATAAAAACGCATAGAATGGCTCCATACAGAGGGTTACCCGGGGCGCAGTGCCTCATATTCACTCGAAATCGCCTATTCCGGCGTTGAATGTGACGCCGCGCCCGGCAAATAGTGCCGGCAGACCGTCGGCATCGTCGGCCAACGCGGCGGGGGTGCCGGTGACGAGTCGCCCGTCATGCACCAGCCAGAGCCGATCGGCACGTCTGAGCACGGGGGCGATGTCGTGTGTCGACAGCAATATGGCCCTTGAGCGCGAGACGGCAAGATGGCGCAGAAGGTCGAGGGTCTCGATACGCGAGGCGGCATCGAGAAACGCCGTAGGTTCGTCGAGCAGTATCACCGGGGTGTCCTGCGCCAGGGCGCGGGCAATCATCACTTTCTGCGCCTCGCCGTCGCTGAGGGTCGACATCTGTTTTTCTGCAAATCCGGTCATCCCCACATCGGCCAGAGAGGCCGAAGCTATGCGACGGTCGTCAGCCGAGAGGCGCCCGAAGAATCCTGTATGCGGGTAGCGTCCCATGGCCACCACCTCGCTGACGGTCAGCGCCCCGGCGCCCGGTCGCCCCGTGGTGACAAGCGCCACCCGCAAGGCCATCTCGCGACCGCTCAGACGCGTGATGTCGCGCCCTTCGACCGTCACGGTGCCCGACAGCGGCGCCAGCCGTCCCGACATTATCTTGAGCAGTGTGGACTTTCCGGTGCCGTTGGCGCCAAGCAACCCCACCAGCTCACCGGGGCGCAACGTGGCAGTGGCACCGGAGATTAACGTGCGGTCGCCGTAACCGGCGGTTATGTCATCAAGGCTGAGCATCTGATCTTTTGTTTTTAGTCGGTCAGACTCGTCTGACCTGTCCGACGCGTCCGACTATTCACCTGAAATATGAGAGCCTGTCGCGGTTTATTATCACGTAGATTATCACGGGAATGCTGATCACCGGTGTGATGGCGTTGACCGGTATCACACTGCCGCGGCCGCAGGCCACGCTCAGGAACGAGCACAACAGCCCCGTGGCACCGCCCCACACAATGGTGGCGGGCAACAGCCGCGCATGGTTGGAGGTGCCGGTGGTGAGCCGCGCGATATGCGGCACCACAAGCCCCAGGAACCCTATCGGCCCGCAGAACGCCGTCACAAGCGCCGTCAGCAGCCCCGAAACCACATAGAGCCAGTTGCGCGTAGCCCTGAGCGAGACACCCATAGACCGGGCGTAGGTGTCGCCGAGCAACATGGCGTTCAGCGGTTTAATGAACAGCAACGAGGTGACGGTTGCCACCCCGGCGGCGGTGCAGAATACCCATGTGCGTTCGGGAGTAAGACCCCAGAACGACCCCAGGCCCCATATTACGTATGAGTGCACCCCCTGCGTGGTGGAATAGAAATTCAGCAACGAGATGGCTGCCGAGGCCAGGTAACTGATCAGAATACCCACAATCAACAGCATGGTATGGCTTTTCACGACGGTCGAGAAGTGCAGCAGCAGCACCATCACCCCCGCCGCACCTATTACGGCGCCGGCTATGGTACCGAAATACCATCCCGCGCCTGCGGCACCACCCATGGCCAGCATCAGCACAGCCACACCGAGCGACGCCCCTGTGGAGACACCCAGTATCGACGGCCCGGGCATCGGATTGTCGAAGGTGGTCTGCAGCAGCAGACCCGCCACCGAAAGCGCCACGCCCGCGGCAAGCGAGGTGAACACCGCCGGCACGCGCAACTGCCACACGATGGCCGAGACTGTGGAGGCGGCTCCGGCACGACCGGTCAGCGCGGCCAGAACGTCGGCCGCGGGGATGTCGACCGTGCCGCAGAACAGCAGGCCCGCGCCCAGGAGAATCACAGCCGCCAGCGCACACCACAGTGATATATCGCTCTTACGGGTCATGGGGTCACTTAACGCGATGGAAATACCTGAGGCCGCTGTCGCCGCGCCCGGCGAAAATCGCGGCATAGTCGGCAAGCAGACGCTCGGGGTGGAAGGGGAACTCCTCGAACAGCGGCGACTCCGCCGTATTGCAGTTATACACTCCGCCGGTCGAGAAAGCCTTGAAACGCGCGTTCAGC
>USKE01000128.1 GCA_900555165.1 uncultured Porphyromonadaceae bacterium
GTCAGTGTTGATTCGGACGAATGGGTAGCCGAAGCCGGCCGCCGCGGTCTCGACACCGAGACATCCGTACCCAAGATCATCGACGCCTACCTGCGCCCCGAATCTGTGGAGATGTTCCACAAGACCGGCGTGTTCAACGACCTTGAGCTGCGCGCACGCAACGAGGTGAAGTGGGAAACCTACACCAAGAAGATTCAGATCGAGGCCCGTGTGCTCGGCGACCTCGCCCTCAACCACATCCTGCCGGTGGCCACACGCTACCAGTCGGGCCTGGTCGACAACCTCGTCAAGCTGATGACCGTCTTCCCCGACGGCGACGGCGACCACATCATCAAGTCAGAGCGCGACTCGATCAAGAAACTCTCGGAGCACATCACCGCCATCAAGACCGAGGTAGAGAAGATGGTCGAGGCCCGCAAGACAGCCAACCGCATCGAAAGCGAGCGCGAAAAGGCCATAGCATATCACGACACCGTGATTCCCTGCATGGAGACCATCCGCTACCACATCGACAAACTCGAGCTTATGGTCGACAACGAGATGTGGCCTCTGCCCAAATACCGCGAGATGCTCTTTATCCGCTGACGGTGAAGACACGAAAACATCCAGACTACACATAGTATAGTACCGCAACCTGTTGCGGGGGCGTTGCAAGACTCCTCTAATTGTAGGGACATGCCTTTGGCATGTTGAAATATCTCTTTGACAATCAGTCAAACATCGCAAAGCGATGTCCCTACAAATTAGGTAAGAACCGCGTTGTGCAACATCCTCCGCGGCAGGTTGCTACATTCCATACATTTGCAATGGAACAACTAAAGCATGAATGCGGCGTGGCGATGATACGCCTGCGCAAACCGCTCGAATATTACCGACAGAAATACGGCACCTACGCCTGGGCGCTCGACAAGCTCTATCTGCTGATGGAGAAACAGCACAACCGCGGTCAGGAAGGTGCCGGCATAGGCGTGGTGAAACTGCACTCTCAGCCCGGGCATGAATATGTGTTCCGCGAAAGGGCTCTGGGCGCAGGCGCCATCTCCGAAATATTCGCGCAGGTGATGCCCCGGTTTGCCGAAGAGCATACCGACGACAAGCCTGCCGCCGAGGTCGAGGCATACGCCCCCTTCGTAGGCGAGATCTACATGGGGCACCTGCGCTACTCGACCACCGGAAAGAGCGGCATATCGTATGTGCATCCGTTCCTGCGCCGCAACAACTGGCGGTCGCGCAACCTGATGATGTGCGGCAACTTCAACATGACCAATGTCGACGAGATTTTCCGTTCGATTGTCGAGAAAGGCCAGCATCCGCGCATCTACAGCGACACAATCGTGCTGCTCGAACAGCTCGGCTATGCCCTCGACAAGGAGAACCACAACCTCTACCGCAAGCTGCGCGACACCCTCCAGGATCCCGAGCTCGGCCTGGCCATCGAGAACAGCATCGACATCCCCGCCGTGCTGCGCAACGCCTCGCCGGCCTGGGACGGCGGATTCGTGATCTGCGGCGCCACAGGCTCGGGCGACATGTTCGCCCTGCGCGACAGCCACGGCATCCGTCCGGCGTTCTATTATATCGACGATGAGGTAGTGGTGCTCGCCTCCGAGCGCCCCGTCATCCAGACAGTATTCAACGTGCCGCGTGCCGCCGTAGAGGAACTTACCCCAGGCTCGGCCCTTGTGGTGACCAAAAACGGCGACGTGTCGGTAAACGACATCCTCGGCGAAGGGCGCAACGAGCGGTGCTCGTTCGAGCGCATCTACTTCTCGCGCGGTTCCGATGCCGCAATCTACCGCGAGCGCAAGGAACTGGGGCGCCGTCTGGCTCCCGAGGTACTGCGCGCCGTGGGGCACGACATAAACCACACGGTGCTGTCGTTCATCCCCAACACCGCCGAAGTGGCGTTCATCGGACTCGTGGAGGGGTTTGAAGACCATCTCAACCAGGTGAAAGCGCGTCAGCTCATGGAGATGCAGATGCGCGGAACCCTCTCGCCGGGCACAATAAAGGAGATCATGGACCAGCGCCTGCGCGTAGAGAAAATCGCCATCAAGGATATAAAACTGCGCACCTTCATTGCCGAAGGGGAGTCGCGCAACGACCTGGCGGCGCATGTCTACGACGTCACATACGGCTGCGTGGCCAACGACATAGACAACCTCGTGGTCATAGACGACTCAATCGTGCGCGGCACCACGCTGAAACAGTCCATCATCGCCATGCTCAACCGTCTGCATCCGCGCAAGATTGTGATCGTGTCGTCGTCGCCACAGGTCAGGTATCCCGACTATTACGGCATAGACATGTCGCGCATGGGCGAGTTCGCCGCATTCCGCGCCGCCGTGGCTCTGCTTCACGACCGCGGCATGGAGCATGTGCTTGAACAGACCTACCGCGCCTGCCTGGCCCAGCTCGAACTCCCCGCTGCCGAACAGACCAACTGCGTGAAAGCCATCTACGAGCCGTTCACCGACCGCGAGATTTCGGCGAAGATGGCCGAGATGCTTACCCCCGAAGGCACCAAGGCCGAGGTCGAGATTGTCTACCAGACACTCGGAGGGCTGCATGCCGCCATACCCGGATGCCCCGGCGACTGGTACTTCTCGGGCGACTATCCCACCCCCGGCGGTACCCGTCTGGTAAACCAAGCCTATGTGCATTACTACGAGGGGAACGCCGACAAACGCGCCCAGTGACAGCACCAGCAAACACGCTGTGCCACCGTGCCGCGGGCACGCATATAATTTCAAGCCCGATGTAATAGAAGGCGTGGATTTCCGTTAAATATACGGAAGTCTGCGCCTTCGGCACAGCATTCCCCGGTCACGCATGTCACCCGATTAATAATGACAAAAAGACGTAACAATCATATAATCACGGTAATCGCCATTATTCTGGCCACGTTCCTGCCCGTCGCCGCGCAGGATGGCTCGACGGCATACCAATACCTCAACACCACCTCGTCGGCACGTATCTACGGTCTGGGCGGCGTAAATATCACGGCCGTCTCCGACGACCTGTCGACCTCAGACCAGAACCCGTCACTGCTCGGTCCCGAGGTGAGCGGGCAGGTCGTCGTCGACTACATGCGCTATCTGGGCGAATCGAATTTCGCCGGCGTAAGGTACGGACATTCGGCAGGTGACCGCGGCGCCTGGTCGGCCGGAATAAGATATTACGGCTACGGCTCGATGAAAGAGACCGATGCCAGCGGCGTGGTCATCGGGTCATTCTCGCCGAAAGATGTCACATTCTCGGGCGCGTTCAGCTATGACATAACCGACCGTCTGCGCGGCGGCATCAGCCTCAAGCTCCTTTACAGCAGTTACGAGCAGTACACGGCATTTGCCGTGGCCACCGACCTCGGCCTGAACTACTACGACCCCGACAACGACTTCTCGGCCTCGATCGTGGGGGCCAACCTCGGCGGCCAGGTGAAGAAATTCAACGAGCGCACCGACAAGCTCCCCATCGACCTGCGCATAGGTCTGGCCAAAGGGTTCACAGGCGTGCCCCTGCGCATTTCGGTAACCGCCTGGAACCTCACCAAATGGCATCTCCCCTACTGGAACACAGGCGACGGCACTACGGACCAGCCGTTCGAGAAGAAAGACTCTTTCTCGTCGAACCTTTTCAGGCACCTGATATTCGGCGCCGAATTCATCCCATCAGACCGGTTTTGGGTGACCCTCGGCTACAACTACAAGACCCGCACCGACATGTCGACCTACAAACGGTCGTTCCTGAGCGGATTCTCGCTCGGCGCCGGTCTCAACCTCAACCGTTTCAGTCTCGGCCTGGCGTTCGCCCAGCCCCATTCGGGCGCCACGACCCTCATGGTCAACCTCACGCTCAACCTGCAGGATATTCTCAACTGATAATCATGTCAGACACAGATAAAAAAATCATCATCGCCATCGACGGGTTCTCATCGTCGGGCAAAAGCACAATGGCAAAGGCCCTGGCCCGCGCCATAGGATACAGATATGTCGATACCGGCGCCATGTACCGCGCCGTCACGCTTTTCGCCATGCGCAATGGCCTCGTCGCACCCGACGGCACGGTCGACGCGGCCGCACTGGCTCAGAAACTCCCTGAAATAAAGATAGATTTCCGCCTCAACGCCGACGGCACCCAGCACACTTGCCTCAACGGCGAGGATGTGGAGGGTGAGATCCGCGGCATGGCCGTCTCGGCCAACGTCTCGCAGGTCTCGGCAATCCCGGCGGTGCGTCATCTGCTCGTCTCGCTCCAGCAAGCCATGGGGCGCGAGCGCGGAATCGTGATGGACGGCCGCGACATCGGCACCACCGTATTCCCCGACGCCGAACTGAAAATCTTCCTGAACGCATCGGCCCGCACACGTGCCGAGCGCCGTTTCAAAGAGCTGACCGCCAAAGGGGTCGAGACTACTTTCGAGGAGGTTCTTGAAAATGTAGAGCAACGCGACCACACCGACATGACCCGTGCCGAAAGCCCCCTGCGCCGCGCCGCTGACGCCATCGACCTCGACAACTCGGCCATGACACCCGAGCAGCAGAACGCCTGGCTCATGGAACAGTTCAACAAAGCCGTATCAGCACAGCGCCCATGAATGTCGAGATAGACAACGATTCGGGATTCTGTTTCGGCGTGGTCACCGCCATCCGCAAGGCCGAGGAGGAGCTTGCGCGCGGCGGCAAGCTGTATTGCCTGGGCGACATCGTGCACAACAGCGACGAGGTGCAGCGCCTCGCCTCGAAAGGGCTTGAGGTCATCACCCACGACGATCTGGCACGTCTGCAGAACGTGAAGGTGCTTTTGCGCGCCCACGGCGAGCCCCCCTCGACCTACGCCACCGCACGCCGCCGGAACATCGAGATCATCGACGCCACCTGCCCCGTGGTGCTCAGACTCCAGCAACGCATAAAGCAGACCTTCGACGACACCACTCGACCGCGACCGCAGATAGTGATCTACGGCAAGCGCGGCCACGCCGAGGTAAACGGCCTCGTGGGGCAGACCGACGGCGAGGCGATCGTGGTGGAGGATGTGGCCGACCTCTCGAAAATCGATTTCACACGCGACATCGCCCTGTATTCGCAGACCACAAAGTCGCTCGAAGGGTTCAGGCATATCGCCGACGAGATACGCGCACGTCTGGCCCCCGGCGCCACGCTTGAGACTGCCGACACCATCTGCCGCCAGGTGGCGAACCGCGTTGAGAAACTGCGCCGTTTCGCCCGCGCGCACGACGTGGTCATATTCGTCAGCGGCAAAAAGAGCAGTAACGGCAAGGTGCTGTTCGGCAACTGTCTTGAGGAGAACCCCAATACCCATCTGGTGTCGAATGCCGGCGAGCTTGACCGCTCGTGGTTCGAGGGTGCCGAGTCGGTGGGGGTCTGCGGCGCTACCTCAACCCCCCGATGGCTTATGGAACAGGTCAGACAATGGATAATTTCGTAGCCATCGACATAGAGACCGCCAACAACCGGCCCACCTCTATCTGCGCCATCGGGGCGGTAAAGGTGGTTGACGGCGCCATTACCGACAGGTTCTATGAGTTCGTCAGACCCGAACCGAACTTCTATTTCCGCCATTTCACCGAGAACATCCACGGCATATCGCGTCGCGAGACCGACACGGCCGATACTTTCCCCACCGTATGGGGGCGGCTGCGCCCGTTCATCGGCGACCTCTGCCTGGTGGCCCACAACAAGGCGTTCGACGAAAAGTGCATCATGGCCACGCACCGCCACTATGGCATGGAATATCGCGAGAAACCGTTTCTCTGCACGCTGATAAAGGCGCGCATGACCATTCCGAGGCAGCTCTGCCCTTCGTTCTCATTACCGAACCTCTGCAGTTTCCTCGGCATACCATTCTCAAACCATCACAACGCCCTGGCCGACGCCGAGGCCTGCGCCGCCATCGCCATGAAAATACTGTAAATGTTATGATGGATTTCTTTAAATACATGCAGTGGAAGGAGAGGACCGAGCGGAGACTTGAGCCATACTACAATCGTAAAGTCAACAAGCGGTTGAAGTATGCCATGTATGCGTCAATCGGGATATGTATTATTCTGCTATTGTCGCAGTCTTTTTTCCTGGATCCGATGGATTACAGGAAATATACTGTCTTTTTATGGTTGCGCGGCTTTGCCGGGATTTTCGGTCTTATCTTTTTTATATTGACAGGGATATTGGTTTATCGCGTCAATGCTGAATATTATAAGGACAGGTGGAAAGCCGGTGATAAGACGGAGTGACGAGTAAGGGGGACGTACCGTTGTCGCTGAAGCTCCGAACTGAAACAAAACAAGACTGCACATCAGTGCTGAACGGGCCGGTTTGTGAGTGCCGGTTTGTGAGCAAATTTTGGTGGTGTTAACATATTTTTATAATTTTGCAGTCTGAAAAGATTAAGGCTAATAATTGAGGTTATAAAGATTAAGGTTAATAATTAGGGAGGTCGGTGCTTAGAAAATGGTTGATTGGCTTC
>USKE01000129.1 GCA_900555165.1 uncultured Porphyromonadaceae bacterium
GCGAGGAGTATACATTGCTCAGATATGCGAAGACCAGCACCTTGAGCATCATCTTTGGATTAAAGGCACTGTTGCCTCCGCCCCGGTAGGTCGAGAGGATATCGCTGATGTCAAGACGGTCTATGACCGCATCAACAACCCTTACCATGTGGTTTTCGGGCACGAGTTCATCCAGCGATGGTGGAAGAAGCAGATTTTGTTTCCTATTGTCAGATTTTATCGCTAACTTTGCCATGTTGTGCTATGATTATCAGTTGTTTATTCGCAACACAAATATACTGAAAATCTATGGGATAACAAAGGCTTTCGCACTGAATTTCAGTATGAAAGCCTTATTTTTTTGCCATTTAGAATATAAAAAGAGACTGCCCAAACTTGTTAGACAGTCTCGATATTTTTACTTTGGTGTAGCACCTACACCGCCGTTGTGATTCTGTCAGATTGCTTATTCAGCAACTTCGATTGTCACGGCGCGGTCGAGTGTGAGGCACTTGTCGCCGAGGTCAACACGGTTGCCGTTGTTTGTGGTAGCGTTGAGCTGAGCATCGCTTACACCATATTTAACGAGCTGGTTCTTAACGGTGTTGACACGGTTTTCGCGGAGACGCTTGTTGTAAGCCTCTGTACCGGTGTAGTTGTCGGCCCAGCCGGTGAGGACATATTTCTTGTTGGTGTCGGCGTTCATCACGTTGGCAACCGATTTCAGAACCTGACGGTCAACCGAGGTCAGACGGTAAACGTTGCAGGGATAGTAGATGGTGGCCAGGGGGAGTTTGGCGGGAGCCTCTACTTTCTCTACGGGACGGTTCAGGCAAGCCTTGAGCTGAGCCTCGAGGTCGGCGATGCGGGCATCGGCGGCCTGCAGACGTGCGCGGTACTCGTCGCAGTTCTCTGCGGGGGGGCAAACGGGAACGATAGGAGCGCTCCAGTCGGTCTTGTTGAACTTGTAGGTGGCCGAGAGAAGAACCTCACCGACTACGAAGGTCTTGCCCCAGCTGTCAGAGTGGTTAGAGATTGCGTTGGCGCGCAGGTCAAGGCCGAGAGCGAAGTTCTTGGTGATGTTGAACTCGTTCATAAGGCCGGCGTGCAGACCGATTACGCGGTCGTGGCAGTTCTCATATTTGTAGCCGCCGTCTTCTTTGGGAGCCTTGGTCATGGTCCAGAAGAAGTCGCCACCACCATAGAGGTAAGCGTTGTAAACGCGACCGGGACGATAGCCGCACCACCAGTTGGTGAGGTTCAGCATAACGTCGAACGAGGGGCCGAAGTAGTTCTGGTAGGTTTTCCAGTACTCACCGTCAACCTTGCCCTCCCAGGGCTGCAGACCAACGCAGTTGGGGTCGTTCGAGAGACCTTTCACGGCGATATAGCTGGCACCGATGCGGACACCCAGCAGCGGAGAGAACCATTTACCTACATAGAGATGAGCCGAGGGAGTGAAACGGTCCATGAGCTTGCGGTGGTCGTCCTCGTCGGTGAAACCGATTGAAACGCCGCCCTCACCCTGGATAAACCAGTTGTCAGAGAATTTGTTGAAGAGGTAGCCCTGTGCGGGATCTTCAACATAAGTCACTTCCTGGGCATTCTGGGCTACGGCTGTGCCTGCAAGCATAGCGAAACCAAAAGCCAAAGCGATACTTTTCTTCATAGCTAAAGTAGAAAAAGTTGAAATTGAATAAGAATTTTTATCGATTGTAAGTTTACATCCCTCCAATTCGCTAATCGGAAGGTAGCGCCACCAGGGGCACGGAAACGTGGAAGTCTGCTTATTGACAGCACATTAGCCTCGCAAGGGGCTGTAATTGACTGATTTTAGTCCACGAAATCGGCGCTAAGGTACGCATTTTTTTTTACTTATTTCACATTTCGCGCAAATTTGTGCGAAATTTAATGAAATTCTGTGTAAAAATAAACGCGTTGACCCTCGCGATTGTTGATTTCAGACTTTCCCCGGGCCGAAGTTTAACACTTCGGCAATCCGCATGCCCTCATCGGGCTCAGATGGCTCCGATAAACTTGAGCACCTCGCGGGTGATGTTCTCGGGGGTGTAGCCGAATTTGTCGTCAAGCACCTTGTAGGGGGCCGAGGCTCCGAAACGGCCAAGGCCGTAGACCATGCCTTTGGCCCCTACCAGCGACTGGAGCGTGACGGGCAGACCGGCGGTAAGGCCGAACACGGGCACTCCTGCCGGAATCACCGAACGGCGGTACTCCTCGCTCTGCGACTCGAACAGCCCCACCGAGGGAACCGACACCACGCGGCAGGGAACCTCGCCGGCCTCGAGCTGAACGGCCACGTCGCACAGCAGCGACACCTCAGAGCCATTGCCTACAAGCACCACACGCGGGTGAGGCGAGTCCATCACCACATATCCGCCCATGCGGGCACCCTGGGCCTCTTCCCAGCGGTTGCCGGTAGCGGCGGGTATATCCTTTACATCCTGACGCGAGAGTATCAGCGCCGTGGGGGTGCTGTTGTTCTCCATTGCCATCTGCCAGGCCACCACGGTCTCGACTGCATCAGCCGGACGCATCACAAGCATCGAGGGCTTGCCCGAGAAGTTGCGGATCTGCTCAAGCAGACGGATCTGTGCCTCCTGCTCGACTGGCTGGTGGGTAGGTCCGTCCTCGCCCACACGGAACGCATCGTGGCTCCACACATATTTTACGGGGAGTTCCATCAGCGCAGCCATGCGGATGGCGGGTTTCATATAATCGGAGAACACGAAGAATGTACCGCATGCGGCGTGCATGGCGCCGTGAAGCACTATGCCGTTCATTATCGACGCCATGGTGAGCTCCGAGACACCGGCGTGCAGGAACGCGCCAGAGAAATCGCCGTGGGTGAAGGGGTGCGTGTGTTTCAGGAAACCGTCGGTCTTGTCAGAGTTAGCCAGGTCGGCCGACGACACGATCATGTTGCCCACCTTCTCTGAGAGCATGGCCAGCACATTGGCCGACGCGGCGCGCGTGGCACAGCCGGGTTTGTTGACAATCGAGGCGAAATCAAGCTGAGGCAGACGCTCGTTGATATAGTCTTCAAGTGTGGCCGCGAGTTCGGGGTGCGCTTTCGCCCAGGCGTTTTCGGCCGCGTGGCGTTCGGCGCAGATGCGGCGCAGCTCGGCGTTGCGGTCGTCATAGAGTTTCTGCACATCGGCAGGGATGTTCCAGGGATTTTCGGGATCGCCGCCCAGATTCTTCACCGTCATGGCATAGTCGGCACCCGACTTGCTCAGAGGCTGCCCGTGCGTAGAACATTTCCCCTCGAAGTTGGTGCCGTCGGCGGTCACGGCCCCGCGGCCCATGATGGTCTTGCCGATAATCAGCGTGGGACGCGATTTCTCGGCAATAGCCTCGGTGAGTGCGGCCGAAATCTCGCCGGCGTCAGAGCCGTTGATCTCGATTACGTTCCAGTTCCAGGCACGGTACTTGGCGGCCACATCCTCGGTATCGACTTCATCGACATTCGTCGACAGCTGCACGTCGTTGCTGTCATAGAACATTATGAGGTTCTTCAGGCCGAGGAAACCGGCAAGACGTCCGGCGCCCTGGGCGATTTCCTCCTGTATGCCGCCGTCAGAGATGAAAGCGTAGGTCTTGTGAGCCATCACGTCGCCGAAACGTGCCTGCAGGAACTCCTGCGCGAGCGCACAGCCCACGGCCATGGTATGCCCCTGGCCGAGGGGGCCGGATGTGTTCTCGACACCGCGCTCGGGGTCGAGTTCAGGATGCCCCGGCGTGACACTTCCCCACTGGCGGAACTGCTTGAGCTCGTCAACGGTATATTTGCCCGAAAGCGCCAGTACGCTGTAAAGCATCGGCGACATGTGGCCCGGATCGAGGAAGAACCGGTCGCGCGCAATCCAGGTGGGATCGTCAGGGTCTGTCACCAGAAACTTGGTGTAGAGCACATTGGCGAAGTCAGCGCCTCCCATGGCACCGCCGGGATGCCCGGATTTAGCTTTTTCGACCATCGAGGCCGCCAGAATTCGTATGGTATCTGCGGCGCGGTCAATGACAGTTTTATCCATTTTGAACTTATAGTTGTTTGTGGGTGCGGAATTACCGGGGGGGACAGTGCCGCCCGCAAGCGGCACAATTATATTAAGGCGCGGAGCGTGAAATTGTTTAACCGCGCGATGAACAACAGACCGGCCGGGTCAGCTGCCACTGAGGCAGACTGCCCGGCCGGCCGCTTTATCAGATTGCGTCGGGAACCTTGATCTCCTCTTCGTCATCCACGGGAATGTCGGTGTTGACATTCTTCGAGCCGCTTACGGCATAGAACAGCAAGTAGGCCAGCATCGCGATAACGAGCCAGTATGACGACAGGTAGCTCACGTTGTTGGCAATCGCATTCTGGATGAGCGGCATGACGCCACCGCCGACGACCATCATCATGAAGATACCCGAAGCCTGAGCGGTGTATTTGCCGAGACCCTCGACAGCGAGGTTGAAAATACCGCCCCACATCACAGATGTGCAGAGGCCGCAAAGTACCAGGAACAGTGCCGAAACAGGCACCTCGGCCATGCCGAAACCTACACCTGCGGTATAAGAGGGCATCGACACGCGCACATCGGCAGAAACGAATATCGCCAGCAGAATCAGCACGATAGCCAGCGTTGAGGCCACCATAAGCTGGGTACGGCTCGAAACCTTACCCGAGATAGCTGACGACGACACACGGCCGACAAGCATCAGAAGCCAGTAAACAGCGGCCACGCCGCCGCCCACTGCCGTGGCATTGGGGATATCTGTGAACGAGCTGATGTAGAAGATAAGCACACCGGGGATGCCGACCTCGATACCTACATAGAAGAAGATGCCGATAACGCCGAGCACGGTGTGGCGGAAGTTCCAGGGTGAGTGGCTGTATTTAACCTTTTCGGCACCCTTTTTCTGCATGTGAGGCTCGGGAATGGTGACAAACGAGATGATCAGGAATGCCAGCACAAACACGCCGAATGCGATGAACAGCAGGGGGGACACGTCGCCGATTGTCGAGCGGTCAGTAACGGTGCCGATGAGCATGCCCACGAAGAACGGGGTCAGTGTACCGGCAAGCGAGTTAATCGAGCCGCCGGCCTGCAGCAGCTGGTTACCCTTGACGCCGCCGCCACCGAGAAGGTTGAGCATGGGGTTCACCACAGTGTTGAGCATGCACACGCAGAAACCGCAGATAAACGCGCCAAGCAGGTAGATGATGAAGTTGAGCATCACAGGCTGACCGCTCACGCTGAAGAGGTCTGTCTCGGCGCCTACCAGGCTCGAAATATACTGCAGCGCGATACCGATGGCACCGACAGCCATGGCGATAAGGGCCGTTTTCTTATAGCCGATCTTTACCAGCATGTTGCCGGCGGGGATACCCATGATAAGGTATGCGAAGAAGTTCATGAAGTTACCCATCATGCCGGCCCAGTCATAGGTATGGCCCCAGATTGTGCCGAGCGGAGCGGCAAGGTTCGTAACGAACGAAATCATACCGAACAGAAAGAACATCGTGACGATGGCCACGACATTACCGCCTGCTCTGGTTTGAGTTTTAGTCATTTCCATTGTAAGTTTAAGGATTGATTTATTTTAGGATATTATTTATAAGGCTGATAAATAAGCTTTTGAGAAGATATCATACGCGGTGGCGCACATGCGCCCCCTATAATAGTGCAAATTTAAGGATTATTTTCCAACCGCCGGCCATAAAACGGTTTTTATTTATGGGCCAGCGTAAAAGGCCGACGCCGGCACTGAAAGCCGGAGCCGCCTGACAAGGGTCGGACTTGTCGGACTTGTCGGACCCGTCGGACCTGTCTGAAGTTTCAGTAGATTCTGGGGCCGAAGATGGCCGAGCCGACCCTGACGATATTGGCGCCCTCTTCCACGGCCACGGGATAGTCGTCAGACATGCCCATGCTCACGCGGTCAAAGCCGCGCAGGTCAGGGCACATGGCGTTCACACGGTCGAGACAGGCGCGTATGGCCTTGAAGTCGGCGCGCACGCGCTCCATGTCGTCGGTATTGGTGGCCATGCCCATTACGCCGCACAGGTGTGTGGCCTTGAGCGACTCGTAGCCACGCCTCTCGAAATATGCGAGAAGTTCGTCGGGTGTAAACCCGGTCTTTGTCTCTTCGGCGGCCACATGCACCTGCATCAGCACCCGCTGCACGATGCCCAGGGCGGCCGCCTCGCGGTCAATCGCCTCAAGCACTCTGAGCGAATCCACACTCTCTATCATTGCGGGGCGCAGACGCAGCAACTGTTTCACCTTGTTGGTCTGCAGATGGCCGATGAAATGCCATGCCACCGCCGGGGCTCCGGTGCCCATGGCCGCGAGAGCCGCAACCTTGGTCTGGAGTTCCTGCACGCGGCTCTCGCCCATCAGGCGCTGGCCGGCGGGGGCCCCCCCAAACACCCACTCTCATGGAGGG
>USKE01000130.1 GCA_900555165.1 uncultured Porphyromonadaceae bacterium
CTTCTCGGAAATCTTCACAATAGTCCATACGATTTCCTTACTATTATGACATACCCTCTTTGTATATCCGGTGAAATCCGTCAGTTCAATGACAGCGTCAGGCGGTAGGTGGTTGGGCTGACGCCGGTCACGCGCTTGAACATGCGTGTGAAGTGGGCCGGATAGTCGAAACCGAGGTCGTAGGCGATGATACTGATGTCGTCCTGCGACACTGCCAGCCGGTGTTTGGCCACGTTGATGAGGTGCTGCATTATCATGGTCTTGGGCGTCAGGCCGGTCTCTTTCTTCACCAGCTCGCCGAAATATTTGGGCGACAGGTTGGCTTTCGATGCGAAATCGTTGACAGACGGGAACCCCTCGCCGACGTGCGGCCGGTCATAGAACTCTTTCAGCTGTCGCTCGAACCGCGCCACGATTTCTGAATTCACCTTATGGCGGGTGGCGAACTGGCGGTCATAGAATCTGTCGAGGTATTCGAGCAGCAGCTGAATGTTGGCCGACAGCACCGAGGCCGTGTGTGCGTCGACCGGATGCTCGAGTTCCCGGTCTATCGTGGCCAGGCAGTCAAGGAATATCTCGCGCTCGCGTTCCGAAAGGTGCAGCGCCTCCATCTGCGAGAAATCGAAATATCCGAATTTCTGTATCTTCTGGCCCAGGGGCGTGCCGTATATCAGGTCTGGATGAAACAGCAGTGCAGGCACATCCTGGGGAACGTCATTGGTCCCCCTTACGACTTCGATGGTCTGTCCGGGGGCGAACGTCACCACGGTGCCCTCCTGGTAGTCATACTGGCGGCGTCCGTATCGCAGCGAGCAGTTCGCGCCGTTTTTCAGGAAAATGGCGTAGAGGCCGTAGGTGAGCGTGAGATTGTCGGGCAGCGTCTGCGCGGCCTTGATATTGACCACGGTCACGAGCGGGTGGCGTGTCTCGAATCCGTAGAGCCGGTTGTATTTGTCGATTGAGTCGAGGGTTATTGTCGGTTTCTGTGTCGTTTCCATGTCGTTCACATGCAGATTGTTATCCGGGCGCAAATTTAATGCAAAAAGCTGTGATATCCTTGCGGTCACAGCTTTTTGGTAAACATAGAGGTATTTGTGGCAAGTCATGCCTGCCGCCTGACATGTCGCCGCCAGGTCACGGCGCCGGCTCGTAGGTGGTGACGTTGAATCCGACCTGCGTGAACAGCGAGCCGCGGCGCACAAGCACAATCACATGCGCCGTGCACTGGGGCGCGTAGGCCACGTTGGTGAACGTGATGCGGTTGCCGCTGATTTCCACCTCAAGAGTCTCTGACAGGATGTCGTGGCCGATGATCTCATACTCCGGGTCGATCATAGCGCCTTTCTCGAACCGGTATTCGGCTTTCTCGCGGTCGTTCATGTAGATGTCGATGTCAGCGTTCCACTCGGGGAGGCCGGTATCCTTTGGCTCACATTCGGTGTAGGCAACCACTGCGCCGGCATCCTTTCCGTCACCACCGATAATCCATGAGTCGACATATATGTTGTAATATGATGCGTTTACCGGTACGGCGCGGGCACCGGCTACCTCATCGATTTCTTCCGCCAGGAAGAGCTGGTAATAGTTGCCCGGATTCACCGCTACCTCCTGCGAAAGGTTGTTCAGCACAGGCTGTGCCCCAAGATTACCCTTGCGCCCCAGATCAGCGAACACGCAATAGCGTGTGGTGAAGTTGTTGGCGTCATTAATATATGCGTCAGAGCCGCCCAGTATCGTCTGCCCGTTCGACTCGTTCATCATGTTCAGGGTGATGGCGTCTGACGGTACAGGTGGCTCATCCTCGCCGCAGGCGGTCAGGCTAAGCGCCATGACCGGCAGCATCGGCAGTAACAGTTTTTTCATCGTGTGTGTTGAATAATGTGAATACAATGTGTCTTAATAACGGCCAGTGCTGCCGTTTATTGGCCGTACGGCGGGATTTTTCAGGTAAATCTTCGTAACTTTGCCCCATGCAATCCGAAATCGTAATCCGTCACGGTTCGGGGGCCGATGCCGCCGCCATGGCCGAAATCTACAACCATTATGTGGCCTGTAGCGACGTCATTTTCTCGAACACGCAGCTGAGCGCCGCCGACATGCGCGGCAAGATTGCGCGCCTGAACCTTGGCGCGCGTTTCCCTTTGCTTGTAGCCGAAAGCGAAGGTCGTGTCATCGGCTATGCCTACGCCCACCACTGGCAGCCCGACCCGGTCTATGACCTCACCTGGGAGCTCACCATGTATCTTGCCCACGACATAGTGGGTAGCGGCCTGGGCTCGCGCATGTTCGGCCGGCTTGTCGACGAGTGCCGCCAGGCAGGCGCGCATGTGCTGGTATCGTGCATCACCGAGGGGAATGCCCCCTGCGAACGCATGCACCTGCGCGCTGGTTTCACCCGTGCCGGCTGCATCCCCGAGACCGGTTTCAAGTTCGGCCGTTTCCTCAACGACGTCATCTACTACCGTCTCCTCTGATTCCCGCCGCCCCGTTTCTGCCAGCTCTTTTTACGCATTTGCACAAAATGCGCTTGCCATAATGTGCAGGTATTCATTGTAGGGTCGCTACATGTAGCGACCCTACAATGGGATGATGAGGATGGGTTACCGGGGGTTACTTGTAGCGTGACCAGCGGATGAGGTCTTTGACGGTGGGTTTCTTGCCGTACATGAAGATGCCCACGCGGTAGATCTTGCCGGCGAACCAGGCCATGAACACTATCGAGAGGTAAAGCAGACCGATCGAGAGGGCGATTTCCCAGCCGGGAATCTCGAAGGGGATGCGGCACAGCATCACCATGGGCGACGTGAAGGGGATGATCGACAGCCAGAAGGCCATGCCTGAGTTGGGGTCACTGGCCACGGTCATGCTGAACACCAGGGCGACGATGATGGGGATGATGGCGAACGACTGCAGCTGCGAGGCATCCTGGATGTTGTCGACAGCCGAGCCGATGGCGGCGAAGATCGACGCGTAGAACAGGAATCCGCCGATAAGGAACACCAGCAGGTAGCCGAACAGCTTAAGTATCGTGGTCACCGAGCCGAAGAACGAGATTGCCTGCAGCAGCCCGGTGTCGACCGTGGCGTCCTCGGGCATGAGGGTGCCGGCGTTCATCATCGTTACCTGGCTCATGATGTTGTCAGGCACCAGCATCGGCAGCACGATGGCCGACATGGCGGCTATCAGCACGCACCAGATGGCCACCTGCACCACGGCCACAAGCCCCACGCCGAGAATTTTGCCGAGCATGAGCTGGGTGGGTTTCACCGAGGTCACCACAAGCTCGAGCACGCGGTTGCTCTTCTCTTCGATGATCGAGGTCATGACCATCTGGCCGTACATGAGCAGGAACATGTATAGGATGAATGTCGACACCAGGCCGATGCCGAACGACAGTGCCGACGATGTCGACTCGTTCTCGCCATCTTCGGTGACGCGCACTGTCTGCAGGTTCACGTCGGCGTGCACCTCGTCGAGTATCTGCTGAAGGTTCTCGATGTCGTATGATTTCAGGCGGTAGTCCTCGACGGCGTTCTGTATGGCGCCCGAAATGGCCGACTCCATGTCCATCGAGCCGGCATCATGCATATAGAGCGTGGCTTTCGGTTTCTGCGCCACATCCTTGCCCACGAACAGTACGCAGTCATATTTATCGTTGGCCAGGGCGGAGTCGACCGGTTCGGCCACCGGGCAGATTACCAGGTTCTCGGGGTGATTGCTCACGATTGCCGGCAGCACGATGTTGCTCTCGTCAATTACGGCGAGCACCTTTTCGCTGGGGGTCGACATCACGGCTATCAGTGCCGGGGCCGCCATCATCAACAGCATGATCACCGGCATCAGCAGGGTGGTGATGATGAATGATTTCTTTACGACGCGTTCGCGGAACTCGCGTTCGATGATTATTCCTATGTGGTTGCTCATGATTTCTGGTCGTCGAGTACGGGTGAAAGTTCGTTGGTGATGTTGTGGGCGCGGTTATAGTCGGCCACCGTGCGCAGAAAGATCTCGTTCATCGAGGGGAGGGCGCGGTCAAACGCCACCAGGTCGACGGCGTCGTTGGCCAGGGCGATGACCTCGCGGCGGTCAACATCGGGCTTGAGCCTAATCTCGGCCTTGATGTGGCGCGTCGGGTCGGTGTCGAAACTGTGTTCGATCACGCGGTCGCCCAGGGCGGCGAGCAGAGCGGCGGTATCGCCGTCGAACGTGAGGCGGTAACGGCCGCGTCCCATCTCGCGGCGGATCTCGTCGACGTTGCCCGAGAGGATGTTGTGCGAGCGGTTGATGAGCGTGATTTCGTCGCAGAGGCGCTCCACACTATCCATGTTGTGGGTCGAGAAGATTACGGTGGCGCCTTTGTCGCGCAACTGCAGAATCTCGCGCTTGAGGAGTTCGGCGTTTATGGGATCGAAACCCGAGAAGGGTTCGTCGAATATCAGCAGACGCGGTTCGTGTAGCACGGTGACGATGAACTGTATCTTCTGGGCCATACCCTTTGACAGTTCCTCGACTTTGCGGTTCCACCAGTCTGTAATCTGGAATTTCTCGAACCACTCCTTGAGCTTGGCCGTGGCCTGCGATGCAGGTATCCCTTTCAGGCGCGCGAAGAACAGGGCCTGGTCGCCCACCTTCATCTTCTTGTAGAGACCGCGCTCTTCGGGCAGATAGCCGATGTTTACCACATCGTCGGCCGTGAGCGGGTGGCCGTTGAAGAGCACTGAACCCGAATCGGGGGCGGTTATATGGTTTATGATGCGCAGAAGTGTCGTCTTGCCGGCGCCGTTGGGGCCGAGAAAACCGTAAATCTTTCCCTCCGGCACCGTGAGCGACACATTGTCGAGCGCCGTGTGGTTTGTGAAGCGTTTGGTAACGCCGTCGACAGTGATAATGTCCATCTGGTTGACATTGGTTGAGAGGCTGTTAAAAAATAAATGTTAAACGTCCCGGCCGAAAATTTGAGACGTATTCAGAGTCTGAACGAAAGAGCATAGCGGGCTATGTGACTGAGTGAAACCTCTGAAGACGCTCAAATTTTCGTGAGGCGTGGCTATTTCTCACATCCTCATTGTTAATAAATTTCTTTCGAGACTGCTTAAGAACTTTAAAAATTACCGTCGCCTTGGCCGCTTTTTGGCTAAATCGCATTAAATCAACGGTCACATAGCCCGCTATGCTCCCTTTTGATTTAATGTGATTTATCTCAAAAACCGGCCACCGGAACGTTAACATTTATTTTTAACAGCCTCTTAGTGAATGTATGGTATGCGCCGGCGCGTTGTCGCGATTCTGGCGCATTTTGGGACAAAATTACAGAAAATTATCCTTATCGGCAATTTTAACATCTCATACCACAGTATTTGGCGGCAATTCATTAATTTTGTCGAACAAATCATAACCAGTTCCATAAATGAGCCGTCTCGCACATGTTTTTTTGCCCGTTTTGGCTGCCGTTGCCCTTGCATCGGCAGTGACGTCGTGCGGTTCGGCATCGCGTGCCACCTCGGCGCATTACCGGGGCGACGCTCTTTATGGTGATGACGACCGCCGCGGCAAAAGTCACGGCAAGGGGCATGGTAAAGGTCACGGAAACCGCCACGTCCCTCCTATCCTCGAGTCGTTTGCCAAAGGACTCAGCGACCCGCTTGAAAAAGCGCTTGTGACCGAGATCGAGAGCTGGCTCGGCACGCCATATCAGTGGGGCGGCCATTCGAAAGAGGGTACCGACTGTTCGGGGATGGTAATGGAGGTCTATGGCAAGGTCACGGGGCTGAAACTTCCGCGTGTGTCGCGCGAGCAGTCGGCATACGTGGCACCCCTTTCGCGCAACGCACTGCATCCGGGCGACCTGCTGTTTTTCTCGGGCGACACCACGCTTGGCGAGGTCTCGCATGTCGGTATGTATGTAGGCCGCGGACAGATGATACATGCCTCCGTGTCGCGCGGAGTGGTGGTGAGCGATATCGACCAGCGCTATTGGTCAAGCCGTCTGTGCAATTCCGGGCGTGTGGCCGGAGCCATGGCCGCATGGCGCGACCGCGGCGGCAAGACCGCCATGCCTGATCCTGCGCCGCGTCCTTCCGGAACACCGGAAATATCACTCATGGCATTGACGTCAAAGAACCGGGCAGGGGAAAGCGCACCGGTCGCCGCGCAAGGTGCCGGCGCTCATTCGGCCGCCCAGCCTCAGCCCCGCGGCGTTTCGGCTATCGTGCCACACGAAGAGAATACCTCAGTCGACCCGCAGACCGATCTTGACCGCCGCCTTGAAATGGCCATCACTGAAAAAGCCGACTCCATATTCTCATCACGTTTCATGGACTGACCGCATCCCCCCGCATCCAGACATCTAAACCGTTTACCCGGTTTATCCGGTATTCATTGTAGGGTCGCTACACAATGCTATTAACTTAACAGATGTGGGCGTCTGA